>NZ_JBHYWP010000025.1:0-6577 GCF_042751845.1 Streptomyces sp. NPDC059398
CGGGGGGTGGGGGGGGGGGGGGGGGCCGCCTCCGTGGGCGCGCGCTGGTGGCGCGGCCCCTCTCACCACTCGGGTGGGGGGGCCCCGGGCTTCGTCGTGCCGGCCCCGTTGCCGCTCTTCCGGTCTTCGCCGGACGCCGCCCCGCCGCCCCGGCAGAATGGTCCGTACGGCCAACGGGACCTGAGGGGCGGGCACTTCATGGGCGGCACGACGGTACGGTGGCGGCGCTCGGCGGCTGTGACGGCGCTGGCACTGGCCGCGCTGGCAGGCTGCTCGACGGGCGGGGGTACGGGCGCCGGCGCGGGCGGTACGAGCGCAGGCCCGGCGTCGCCGGGGCGTACGGCCGCACGGGGCTCCGTACCGCGCCCCGTCACCGCGCTTCAGGCAGTCGACCGGAGCACCGGCCGCGCCCGGTCCGCCAGGGTCGAGGGGACGGCCGTCCTGGGCCCGGGGATCTCCACCCGGATGACGGGCACCATGGCGTGGGACGGCTCAGTCACCGGCTCCCTGGACATCACGTACACCGGTGGCGCCCTGGCGGACACACTGCGGCAGGCAGGCGCGGGCAGCACCGTCAGGGCCCGCTACCGGCGCGACGCCTACTACGCCGACATGGGTCCCGGCTTCGCCGCGAGGACGGGCGGCAGGCGCTGGATCAGATACGGCTACGCGGACCTCACCCGGCTGATGGGGCCCTCCGGCGCCGCACTGCGCGACCAGATGCGGAAGGCCGCCCCCGACCAGGGTGTGAAGGCGCTGCTGGCCTCGGGTGACGTGCACCGGGCCGGGCAGACCGACATCCGGGGGGTGCCGGCCACGCACTACTCGGGCACGCTCGACGTCGCCGCGCTGACCGAGCGGGACTCGGCGCTCACCCCGGCCGCACTGAAGGCGGTCAGGGCCCAGCTCACCGCTGCCGGGATCAGCACCGAGACGGTCGACATCTGGGTGGACCGGAACGACCTGCTGGTCAAGAAGACGGAGCGTGGCAGGCTGAAGACCGGGACGTACAGCTCCACCGTGTACTACTCCGACTACGGCACGGCGGTACGCGCCGACGCACCGCCCGCGGGTGACACCACGGACTTCACCGACCTGCTGAAGACGCCGGTCTCTACCCCCGCGCCGGGTGCCTAATCCGCTGCCGGGGAACGGATTTGCTCGGCGTGCCCCCGTTCACGTACTCTTCCGAGGAAGCCAAAGACCGCTGGTCGTTGCCGTGTGCTCGTAAGAGGGCGCGGTGGCCGAAGGATCCGCTGGAAGCGGGCGACTCGCGTAGGTGATCGTGGAAGTGCTCCCGGATCCGTCCGGTCGAGCGCGCGCCCCGTGCACCTGTGCCGGGGCGTTTCGTCTGTCCAGCCCCTTCTGAGCGGTCCTCATCACCCGGAAGGAGGCCGACGCTCTATGGCAAGGCCCGACAAGGCTGCCGCGGTAGCCGAGCTGGCGGACAAGTTCCGCAGCTCGAACGCCGCTGTGCTGACCGAGTACCGGGGTCTCACCGTGGCCCAGCTCAAGCAGCTGCGCCGTTCGCTCGGTGAGAACGCCCAGTACGCCGTGGTGAAGAACACGCTGACCAAGATCGCGGCCAACGAGGCCGGGATCAACACGCTGGACGACCTGTTCGCAGGTCCGACGGCGGTTGCCTTCGTCACCGGTGACCCGGTGGAGTCGGCGAAGGGTCTTCGTGACTTCGCCAAGGAGAACCCCAACCTCGTCATCAAGGGCGGTGTCCTTGATGGCAAGGCGCTGTCCGCGGATGAGTTCAAGAAGCTCGCGGACCTCGAGTCCCGCGAGGTTCTGCTCGCCAAGGTGGCCGGTGGAATCAAGGCGTCGATGGCCAAGGCCGCGGCGACTTTCCAGGCCCCGCTGTCGGAGTTCGTCCGTACCGCGGACGCCCTTCGCGCCAAGGTCGAGCAGGGCGGTGCCGGTACGCCGGCTCCCGCCGAGGCCGACGCCGAGTAATTCGGCTTCGCGTCGCAGCGGGCCCGTACGCCCGCCGTCATATACACCCGGCACCTGCCGAAAAAGTGGAAGGACGCCATCATGGCGAAGCTGTCCCAGGACGAGCTGCTCGAGCAGTTCGAGACCCTGACCCTCATCGAGCTCTCCGAGTTCGTGAAGGCCTTCGAGGAGAAGTTCGACGTCAAGGCTGCCGCCCCGGTCGCCGTTGCCGCCGCCGGTGGTGCCGCCGCCGGTGCCGCCGAGGCCGTCGAGGAGCAGGACGAGTTCGACGTCATCCTCACCGGTGCCGGCGACAAGAAGATCCAGGTCATCAAGGTCGTGCGTGAGCTGACCTCGCTGGGTCTCAAGGAGGCCAAGGACCTCGTGGACGGCGCCCCGAAGCCCGTCCTCGAGAAGGTCGCCAAGGAGGCCGCTGACAAGGCCGCCGAGTCCCTCAAGGGCGCCGGCGCCTCGGTCGAGGTCAAGTAATTCCCGGGAGTCTCCGGACTCCCTCGTACGTCATCGGCGTACACCGCACAGCGAAGGGCGATCACCCATCCGGGTGGTCGCCCTTCCGCGTGCCTGACGCCCCTCCCGCCTGCCTTGCTCTTCCCGCCGTGGCGAGTATGGTGATCTTCGTTGCGCGCCGGGCCTGGTGCCCCCTCTCGCTCCCGCAGCGTGGCCGACGGCGACCCCCGAGGGGTGGGGGGCCTTGACGAACCGCACGGAGCGCGCAATTCTCAGGACGCGTCGTCACATCGATCCGTATCCGAGGCATGGATCGGCGGCGAAGAGGGAAGCTTTGACGCAGGTGTTGAGAAGAAGAATGAGGGTCTCCCAGAACCCGCTCTGGACATCAGTGAGCCCAGTGGCTACACTGACCCTTTGCGCTGCCTGTTAGCTGCCTCCTGCCCGTCACCAGGGGCATGCCCACGCTTGAGCATCGATGACTGCCCTCCCTGACCTGGGATGTCTTCCTCTGTGCCCCGCTTGGGACCGGTACGCGCGTAGTGAGTCCGAGCCCTCGGAAGGACCCCCTCTTGGCCGCCTCGCGCAACGCCTCGACCTCCAATACGAACAACGGCGCCAGCACCGCCCCGCTGCGCATCTCCTTTGCAAAGATCAGGGAGCCCCTTGAGGTTCCGAACCTTCTTGCGCTGCAGACCGAGAGCTTTGACTGGCTGCTCGGAAATGCCGCCTGGAAGGGTCGCGTCGAGGCCGCTCTCGAGAGCGGACAGGACGTTCCCACCAAGTCCGGTCTGGAAGAGATCTTCGAAGAGATCTCGCCGATCGAGGACTTCTCGGGGTCGATGTCGCTGACGTTCCGCGACCACCGTTTCGAGCCCCCGAAGAACTCGATCGACGAGTGCAAGGACCGCGACTTCACGTTCGCCGCCCCGCTCTTCGTCACGGCCGAGTTCACCAACAACGAGACCGGTGAGATCAAGTCTCAGACGGTCTTCATGGGCGACTTCCCGCTCATGACCAACAAGGGCACCTTCGTCATCAACGGCACCGAGCGTGTCGTGGTGTCCCAGCTGGTCCGCTCGCCCGGTGTCTACTTCGACTCCTCCATCGACAAGACGTCCGACAAGGACATCTTCTCGGCCAAGATCATCCCGTCCCGGGGTGCCTGGCTGGAGATGGAGATCGACAAGCGCGACATGGTCGGTGTCCGCATCGACCGCAAGCGCAAGCAGTCCGTCACCGTCCTGCTCAAGGCGCTCGGCTGGACCACCGAGCAGATCCTGGAGGAGTTCGGCGAGTACGAGTCGATGCGCGCCACCCTGGAGAAGGACCACACCCAGGGCCAGGACGACGCACTGCTCGACATCTACCGCAAGCTGCGTCCGGGCGAGCCGCCCACGCGCGAGGCCGCTCAGACGCTGCTGGAGAACCTCTACTTCAACCCGAAGCGCTACGACCTCGCGAAGGTCGGCCGCTACAAGGTGAACAAGAAGCTCGGCGCCGACGAGCCGCTCGACGCCGGTGTGCTCACCAGCGACGACGTCATCGCCACCATCAAGTACCTGGTCAAGCTGCACGCAGGCGAGACCGAGACGGTGGGCGAGTCCGGCCGCCAGATCGTCGTCGAGACCGACGACATCGACCACTTCGGCAACCGCCGTCTGCGCAACGTCGGCGAGCTCATCCAGAACCAGGTCCGTACCGGCCTGGCCCGGATGGAGCGCGTCGTGCGTGAGCGCATGACGACCCAGGACGTCGAGGCGATCACGCCGCAGACCCTGATCAACATCCGGCCGGTCGTCGCCTCCATCAAGGAGTTCTTCGGCACCAGCCAGCTGTCCCAGTTCATGGACCAGAACAACCCGCTGTCGGGTCTCACCCACAAGCGCCGCCTGTCGGCTCTTGGCCCGGGTGGTCTCTCCCGTGAGCGGGCCGGCTTCGAGGTCCGTGACGTGCACCCGTCCCACTACGGACGCATGTGCCCGATCGAGACGCCCGAAGGCCCGAACATCGGTCTGATCGGTTCGCTCGCCTCCTACGGCCGGGTCAACGCGTTCGGCTTCGTCGAGACGCCGTACCGCAAGGTAGTCGACGGTGTCGTCACCGACGACGTCGACTACCTGACGGCCGACGAGGAAGACCGCTTCGTCATCGCCCAGGCCAACGCGACGCTCTCCGACGACATGCGGTTCACCGAGCCGCGCGTCCTGGTCCGCCGCCGTGGCGGCGAGGTCGACTACATCCCCGGCGACGACGTCGACTACATGGACGTCTCGCCGCGCCAGATGGTGTCGGTCGCGACCGCGATGATCCCGTTCCTGGAGCACGACGACGCCAACCGTGCCCTCATGGGCGCGAACATGATGCGTCAGGCCGTGCCGCTCATCCAGTCCGAGGCGCCGCTGGTCGGCACCGGCATGGAGTACCGCTGCGCGGTCGACGCCGGTGACGTCCTCAAGGCGGAGAAGGACGGTGTGGTCCAGGAGGTATCCGCGGACTACGTCACCATCGCCAACGACGACGGCACGTACTCCACGTACCGGATCGCCAAGTTCTCCCGCTCGAACCAGGGCACATCGGTCAACCAGAAGGTCGTCGTCAACGAGGGCGACCGGGTGATCGAGGCCCAGGTGCTGGCCGACGGTCCGGCGACCGAGAACGGCGAGATGGCGCTCGGCAAGAACCTCCTTGTCGCCTTCATGCCGTGGGAGGGTCACAACTACGAGGACGCGATCATCCTGTCGCAGCGCCTCGTCCAGGACGACGTCCTCTCCTCGATCCACATCGAGGAGCACGAGGTCGACGCCCGTGACACCAAGCTCGGCCCGGAGGAGATCACCCGGGACATCCCGAACGTCTCCGAAGAGGTCCTCGCCGACCTCGATGAGCGCGGCATCATCCGTATCGGTGCCGACGTCGTCGCCGGCGACATCCTGGTCGGCAAGGTCACGCCCAAGGGCGAGACCGAGCTCACCCCGGAGGAGCGTCTGCTCCGTGCGATCTTCGGTGAGAAGGCGCGCGAAGTGCGCGACACCTCGCTGAAGGTGCCGCACGGCGAGATCGGCAAGGTCATCGGCGTCCGCGTCTTCGACCGCGAAGAGGGCGACGAGCTGCCGCCCGGCGTGAACCAGCTGGTCCGCGTCTACGTCGCGCAGAAGCGCAAGATCACCGACGGTGACAAGCTCGCCGGCCGTCACGGCAACAAGGGCGTCATCTCGAAGATCCTGCCGATCGAGGACATGCCGTTCCTGGAGGACGGCACCCCGGTCGACATCATCCTCAACCCGCTGGGTGTCCCGTCCCGGATGAACCCGGGCCAGGTCCTGGAGATCCACCTCGGCTGGCTCGCCAGCCAGGGCTGGAAGGTCGAGGGCAACGAGGAGTGGATGGAGCGCCTCAAGTCCATCGGCGCCGACCACGTCGCCCCCGGCACCAACGTCGCCACCCCGGTCTTCGACGGTGCGCGCGAGGACGAGATCTCCGGTCTCTTCGAGTCCACCATCCCGAACCGCGACGGTGACCGCATGGTCCTCCCGTCCGGCAAGGCCCGGATGTTCGACGGCCGCTCCGGCGAGCCGTTCCCGGACCCGGTCTCGGTCGGGTACATGTACATCCTCAAGCTCCACCACCTGGTCGACGACAAGCTGCACGCGCGTTCGACCGGCCCGTACTCGATGATCACCCAGCAGCCGCTGGGTGGTAAGGCTCAGTTCGGTGGACAGCGCTTCGGTGAGATGGAGGTGTGGGCGCTGGAGGCATACGGCGCCGCCTACGCCCTCCAGGAGCTGCTGACGATCAAGTCCGACGACGTGACCGGCCGCGTGAAGGTCTACGAGGCCATCGTCAAGGGCGAGAACATCCCCGAGCCCGGCATTCCCGAGTCCTTCAAGGTGCTCATCAAGGAGATGCAGTCGCTCTGCCTCAACGTGGAGGTGCTGTCCTCGGACGGTATGTCCATCGAGATGCGCGACACGGACGAGGACGTCTTCCGTGCAGCGGAGGAGCTCGGTATCGACCTGTCCCGGCGAGAGCCGAGCAGCGTCGAAGAGGTCTGACGGGTTGGGCGGCCCCCCCCCGCGGGGGGGGGCGGGGGGGCCCCCCCCCCGTGAGACCCATTGTTTATTGGCCCGTTTTTTGGGGGACGCGCGGGGCGGGGAACCCCCCAACA
>NZ_JBHYWP010000025.1:6587-22810 GCF_042751845.1 Streptomyces sp. NPDC059398
ACCACCCCCTCCGCGTCTGCCGCGCGCTCCGCCGCCCCCCGGCCGCCCGCCCCCCGCCTCTCCCCGGACCCGTTCAGACCATTGCTGAAGTGCCCATTTTTCTCGCTGACGCGAGGGGCTCGAACCCCCGAAAGAGGGATTGACGACAAGTGCTCGACGTCAACTTCTTCGACGAGCTGCGGATTGGCCTCGCCACCGCGGACGACATCCGGACCTGGTCCCACGGCGAAGTGAAGAAGCCGGAGACCATCAACTACCGCACCCTCAAGCCCGAGAAGGACGGACTCTTCTGCGAGAAGATCTTCGGCCCCACCCGGGACTGGGAGTGCTACTGCGGCAAGTACAAGCGTGTCCGCTTCAAGGGCATCATCTGCGAGCGCTGCGGCGTCGAGGTCACTCGCGCCAAGGTGCGTCGTGAGCGGATGGGCCACATCGAACTGGCCGCTCCCGTCACCCACATCTGGTACTTCAAGGGTGTCCCGTCCCGTCTGGGCTACCTGCTGGACCTCGCGCCGAAGGACCTCGAGAAGGTCATCTACTTCGCCGCGTACATGATCACCTTTGTGGACGAGGAGCGCCGGACGCGCGACCTGCCCTCGCTGGAGGCGCACGTCTCCGTCGAGCGCCAGCAGGTCGAGAACCGCCGCGACTCGGACCTGGAGGCCCGCGCCAAGAAGCTCGAGACCGACCTGGCCGAGCTGGAGGCCGAGGGCGCCAAGGCCGACGTGCGCCGCAAGGTGCGCGAAGGTGCCGAGCGCGAGATGAAGCAGCTGCGCGACCGTGCGCAGCGCGAGATCGACCGTCTCGACGAGGTGTGGAGCCGCTTCAAGAGCCTCAAGGTCCAGGACCTGGAGGGCGACGAGCTGCTCTACCGCGAGCTGCGTGACCGCTTCGGCACGTACTTCGACGGCTGCATGGGCGCCGCCGCGCTGCAGAAGCGCCTGGAGTCCTTCGACCTCGACGAGGAGGCCGAGCGCCTCCGCGAGATCATCCGTACCGGCAAGGGCCAGAAGAAGACCCGTGCGCTCAAGCGCCTCAAGGTCGTCTCCGCGTTCCTGCAGACCAGCAACAAGCCCAAGGGCATGGTGCTGGACTGCGTACCGGTCATCCCGCCGGACCTGCGTCCGATGGTGCAGCTGGACGGTGGCCGCTTCGCGACCTCCGACCTGAACGACCTGTACCGCCGTGTGATCAACCGCAACAACCGCCTCAAGCGTCTCCTCGACCTCGGCGCCCCCGAGATCATCGTGAACAACGAGAAGCGGATGCTGCAGGAGGCCGTCGACGCGCTGTTCGACAACGGCCGCCGCGGTCGCCCGGTCACCGGTCCCGGCAACCGGCCCCTGAAGTCCCTGAGCGACATGCTCAAGGGCAAGCAGGGCCGTTTCCGTCAGAACCTCCTCGGCAAGCGTGTGGACTACTCCGCGCGTTCCGTGATCGTCGTCGGCCCGCAGCTCAAGCTGCACCAGTGCGGTCTGCCGAAGGCCATGGCGCTGGAGCTCTTCAAGCCGTTCGTGATGAAGCGCCTGGTCGACCTGAACCACGCGCAGAACATCAAGTCGGCCAAGCGCATGGTCGAGCGCGGCCGCACCGTGGTGTACGACGTCCTCGAAGAGGTCATCGCCGAGCACCCGGTGCTGCTGAACCGTGCACCGACCCTGCACCGCCTGGGCATCCAGGCCTTCGAGCCGCAACTGGTCGAGGGCAAGGCCATCCAGATCCACCCGCTCGTCTGCACCGCGTTCAACGCGGACTTCGACGGTGACCAGATGGCCGTCCACCTGCCGCTGTCGGCAGAGGCGCAGGCCGAGGCCCGCATCCTGATGCTGTCCTCGAACAACATCCTGAAGCCGGCCGACGGCCGTCCCGTCACCATGCCGACCCAGGACATGGTGCTCGGACTGTTCTTCCTCACGACCGACGAGGCGGAGCGCAAGGTCATCGGCGAAGGCCGGAACTTCGGTTCCGCGGCCGAGGCGATCATGGCCTTCGACAACCGCGAGCTGTCGCTGCAGGCGAAGGTCGACATCCGCTTCCCGGTGGGCACCATCCCGCCGCGCGGCTGGGTGCCGCCGGTCGCCGAGCCGGGCGAGCCCGAGTACCAGCCGGGCGACACCTTCCGGCTGCGTACGACCCTGGGCCGCGCGCTCTTCAACGAGCTGCTGCCCGAGGACTACCCGTTCGTCGACTACTCGGTGGGCAAGAAGCAGCTCTCCGAGATCGTCAACGACCTGGCCGAGCGCTACCCCAAGGTCATCGTGGCGGCGACGCTCGACAACCTGAAGGCGGCGGGCTTCCACTGGGCGACCCGGTCCGGCGTCACCGTCGCCGTGTCGGACATCGTCGTCCCGGAGGCCAAGAAGGCCATCGTCCAGGGCTACGAGGCCCAGGACGAGAAGGTCCAGAAGCAGTACGAGCGCGGTCTGATCACCAAGGACGAGCGCACGCAGGAGCTCATCGCGATCTGGACCAAGGCGACCAACGAGGTCGCCGAGGCGATGAACGCGAACTTCCCCAAGACCAACCCCATCTTCATGATGGTTGACTCGGGTGCCCGAGGAAACATGATGCAGATGCGGCAGATCGCCGGTATGCGTGGTCTGGTGTCGAACGCGAAGAACGAGACCATCCCGCGTCCCATCAAGGCGTCCTTCCGTGAGGGTCTCTCCGTCCTGGAGTACTTCATCTCCACGCACGGTGCCCGTAAGGGTCTCGCGGACACCGCCCTGCGTACCGCCGACTCGGGTTACCTGACCCGTCGTCTGGTGGACGTCTCGCAGGACGTGATCATCCGCGAGGAGGACTGCGGCACCGAGCGCGGTCTGAAGCTCAAGATCGCGGTCAAGGGCGAGGACGGTGTGCTCCGCAAGACGGAGGACGTCGAGACCTCGGTCTACGCCCGCATGCTCGCCGAGGACGTCGTCATCGACGGCAAGGTCATCGCGCCGGCCAATGTCGACCTCGGCGACGTCCTGATCGACGCCCTGGTGGGCGCCGGTGTCGAGGAGGTCAAGACCCGCTCGGTCCTGACCTGCGAGTCCGCGGTCGGCACCTGTGCCTTCTGCTACGGACGTTCGCTGGCCACCGGCAAGCTGGTCGACATCGGTGAGGCGGTCGGCATCATCGCCGCCCAGTCCATCGGTGAGCCCGGCACCCAGCTGACGATGCGTACCTTCCACACCGGTGGTGTGGCCGGTGACGACATCACGCAGGGTCTGCCGCGTGTCGTCGAGCTCTTCGAGGCCCGTACGCCCAAGGGTGTCGCGCCGATCTCCGAGGCTGCGGGCACCGTCCGCATCGAGGAGACCGAGAAGACGAAGAAGCTCGTCGTCACCCCGGACGACGGCAGCGAGGAGACGCCCTTCCCGATCTCCAAGCGGGCCCGTCTGCTCGTGGGCGAGGGCGACCGCGTCGAGGTGGGCCAGAAGCTCACCGTGGGTGCCACCAACCCGCACGACGTGCTGCGTATCCTCGGCCAGCGCGCGGTCCAGGTCCACCTGGTCGGCGAAGTCCAGAAGGTCTACAACTCGCAGGGCGTGTCGATCCACGACAAGCACATCGAGATCATCATCCGGCAGATGCTCCGCCGGGTGACGATCATCGAGTCCGGCGACGCGGAGCTGCTGCCGGGCGAGCTCGTCGAGCGCTCGAAGTTCGAGACCGAGAACCGTCGTGTGGTCACGGAAGGCGGCCACCCGGCCTCCGGCCGTCCGCAGCTGATGGGTATCACCAAGGCCTCGCTGGCCACCGAGTCGTGGCTGTCGGCGGCGTCCTTCCAGGAGACGACCAGGGTCCTCACCGACGCGGCGATCAACGCCAAGTCGGACTCCCTGATCGGCCTCAAGGAGAACGTCATCATCGGTAAGCTCATCCCGGCCGGTACGGGCCTCGCCCGCTACCGCAACATCCGGGTGGAGCCCACCGAGGAGGCCAAGGCCGCGATGTACTCGGCCGTCGGCTACGACGACATCGACTACTCGCCGTTCGGCACCGGCTCCGGCCAGGCCGTTCCGCTGGAGGACTACGACTACGGTCCGTACAACCAGTAAGGCGCATGTCTGACGAAGGGCGGTCACCCTGCGGGGTGGCCGCCCTTCGGCGTACCGGCGTGCTGTCCTCCCGGTGCTGTCGTACGCGCCTGTCTCTCAGGGGTGCTGCTGGAGGTACGGCTGGAGATGGTGCAGCCGGGTGTAGTAGTCGGGGTGGGAGGAGAGCAGCTTGCTGAGCTGTCCTTCTTCCTTCCGGGACGGCATCACAGCCCCTTGCGGCGGGTACTGGCCGTACTGCCCATACTGCGAGTACTGCGAGTACTGCGCGTACTGGGCTGCTTGGGCGGCGGCCGCCCTCTGCTGCTCCTGTGCGTAGTGCAGCTTGTTCAGTACGGCCGCGAGCATGGGAGCGAACCCCAGGGCCGCGGCGTGCTGGTCGGCGCGGAGTTCGGCACGCCGGCTGACGGCGGCCAGGGCGTACGGCACGGCCAGGAGCAGCAGCGGGATTCCGTACAGGCTGCTCAGGGTGGCGATGGCCAGGCTGCCGAACACCAGGGCGAGGATTCCGCCGAGGAAGCACGAGCAGCCCCGGGAGGCACGGAAGACGCCCGAGGCGATGGCCCGCACCGCTCGCCACACGAGCCTGCCGGGCAGCGCGTACCAGTAGCCGAGCAGCGACGACCAGGTGTGGCCTCCGACGTGGTGGCCGAGTTCGTGAGCCAAAACCGCGGCGAGTTCACCGTTGGGCAGGTTGTCCAGGGCGAACCGGGTGACGCCGACGATGTGGCCGGCCGCCCCCACCGCGTTGAGACTGGTGCTGTCCTCGATCCACAGCTCGTACGTGCGGACCTCGACGCCCGCGCGTGCGGTGACCTCACGCCAGACGGGCTCCAGGCGGGCCCGTTCGTACGGAGTGGGGTAGCGCAGCCGCAGGACGTGACGGGCCAGAGCGCTCTCGGTCGGGCGATGGAAGATCAGGACTCCGCTGACCAGCCAGATCAGTACGAGAATCAGGCCGATCCCGCCGAAGAACGCGGAAAGCAGCACCATGACGAGCAGGCTGCACAGCAGGTTCGGGAGGTGCAGCAGCAGGTTTCCGACAGCCGCGGCGTCGGCCCCCCGCTGGTGCGCGGCGATATGGACGCGGCGCTGGGCGGTGCTGATGTGGTGGGGATGGACGGGGGGCTCCGGTGGGGGCGGGGCCGGCGCCGCCGCCGGGGGCGGAGCGTACTGCGGCGGTACGGCGGCCCGGAATGCCGTATCGCTCGGGTACTGCGGTGGTGCGGGGGTGTGCGGTGGTTGGGGGTGCGGGGGTGGTTCCGGGGTTTCGGTCGGGCCGGGGTACTGCGGTGGTTCTGGTGGTTGGGGGTGCGGGGGTGATTCCGGGGTTTCGGTCGGGCCGGGGTACTGCGGTGCGTCCGGGGTTTCGGTTGTGCCTGGATACTGCGGCGGTACGGGCGCTCGGGGGTACGCCGGTGGGGCCGGGGGGTTCCCGGTGGGCGGTGGCTGGGCAGGTTCGGGCGACTGGACCATGGCGATGTTCCTTCGGAGTGGCGTGACGTCAGCCGATGAGCAGTGAAGCGGGCAGGAGCGCGGTGCCGACGCAGAACGCGATGAGGCCGGTACGGATCCAGCGGTGCTTCCGGACGGCGATCCGGCTGGTCTCGGCGAGGGCCACCGTGAACACGGCAGTAGGATTCCGGGCGGTGTCCGCGAGCGCGGTTTCCAACTGGCCTGCCCTGACCGCCTGTTGGATGTCGCCGAAGTAGCAGAGCGGCTGCCCCGGGGCCCAGTCGCGGGTGCGGTAGCGCGGCAGCACGGCCAGTAGCAGGGCGAACAGCGAAAGGGCGAGCCCCGCCGCGCCCGACCACCAGAAGAAGGCAGCCGGCACCGACAGCGCGTTCGGCGTCCAGCCGTGCCCGGCGAGCAGCGCGCTGAAGACACCCGCGGTCATGCCCAGCGCCGCCACCAGCACGGCTGCCTTGTTGTCGGCGCGTGCTATCTCCGCCCGCAGCTCCACGAGAAGCCGCTCGGCCGGCAGTTGCTCCGCGGGCGGGGCGCCGGGTGCGCAGGCGGGGACGCGCGCGTCCGGCAGGGGACCGGGCGCCGGGCCCGGTCCGGGTATGGGCTCGGGGGAGGGTGAGGGTAAGAGGCCAGGCGCGTCCGGCAGGGAATCGGGTACGGGCCCGGCGCCGGTGGCCGGTGCGGTCGCGGGCCCGGACCCGTCGCCGTCCCGGGGCCCCCGCGGTGCCGGAAGGGTCTCCGGGGCGGTCATACCGGGGCACCTCCCGAAGGGGGGTGCGGCGGCATGGGGGGCGCCGGGGGTGTCTCGCGCCCGTACGTGCCGGGGGCCGGCGGCGCGCCCTGGGGGCTGCCCGGTTCCGGCGCACCGTAGGGCGGCCGGGACTCCTCCCCGGTCGGCAGCGCCTGCGCCTCGCCGGGCATGGGCGGCGCCATCCCCGGCCCCACCTGCTGACGGATGAGATCGTTCACCACGCGCAGCGCGTACTTGGCCGACTCCGCCTTCTGATAGTCCTCCAGGGCGTCCCCGCCGATCAGTTCGAGCTGGCTCTGGATGAGAGAGAGCTGGTCGCGGCGGATCCCGCTGGTGGCAGCCTGGGTGTCCTCCGGATGCTGGGCGAGATGCAGAGCCCAGGCGGCCACCCCGCCGTGCTGAAGATGGAACTGGTAGAACTCGATCTTCTTGGCCATCAGTTCGTGCTCATTGCGCAACTGTGTCGCCCGCAGCTCATGTTCCTGCTGCGCCAGCCGCATCCGGTACTCGTGCTCCGGGGCGAGCATCTCGTTCTCGTACCGCAGATCCCGCTTGCGGCGCCGGTGGGCGATCGCCTCGTCGTCCTGGCGCATCCGGACCGTGCAGGTGACCTGGACGCCGATACCGGCGGCGAAGTCGACCGTCTGGAGTTCCTTCTGCACGGCGGACTCTGCACCCGCACTGTCCTCGATCGGGTACTGGCGGCCGACCGGCCGGGTGAGCTGCTGCAGTTCCCTGGTGAGCCGGGCCGGCACATCGCGTTCGCCTGAGGTCACGAAGCGGACCGGATCAGCGACCCGCCAGGTCAGATCGGCGCTCACACCGAAGGAGAACGCGTCGTCGTCACTTGGCAGTTGCACCTCCAGCTGGACGCTGTGGCTGCCCATGTCCACTTCGTACACCGAGGTGTAGCGGCGGCTCGCGGCCTCCGAGCGGGTGGGCCGGTGCGGCGGCAGGAAGGCGTCGTACTCACCCTTCGCCGTGGTGAAGACCAGCGCGTGGTCGATCGCGGTCATCGTCCTGCGGGCCGTGTAGTCGAACCGCGAGACGGGCCGGTACGTGAGCACGGGGTCGATCAGATGGCTGTGCCGGTCGGCGTTCTGCTGCCACTCCGGCTGACGGCGGAAGTCCGCCATGCGGGTCAACTCCTCGATGGATCTGATGGAAGACGGACATACCCCGGCTCAGGCACTCCGCGGACTGAGGACCGACAGCAACCGGTCGGCGATCCGGGGACGCTGCGGTGAGCCGTCCGCGGACCGGAGGGTGCGCAGCAGATGGTCCAGCCGGCCGCGGTCGGCGGCCGTGGTGACCAGCTCCGGAAGCAGCAGGGCCAGCGCCTGTCCGGCTTCGGGCCGGCGCTCACCCGCGTACAGCCAGGTCCGCAGCGCGTCCAGCGCCTCCCTGGTGTGTGCGCGGTCCCCCAGGGCAGTGCGCCACAGCGTGGCCAGATCGCGGGCCGGGCCGGCGTCATAGCTGCCGGACTCGGCGTACCAGTCGACCAGGCTGCCTTCTTCGTCGCTGTCACAGGCGCGTACGAAGGCGGCGAGGGCGAGCCCGCGGACCGGAGCGGTGTCCTGGAGCAGCCTGACGAGCTCGGCGAGCATCTCGCCGCGGTTGCCGCCGGAGAGCAGCAGGGCGGTGGACTCCGTGAGATTGCGGCTCTCCGCCGCGCTGCTGTCCTCGGCCCTGGCGCGGGCCGCGAGCGCCTGGAGCGCCGGCGCCGCCAGGTCCGGGCGCACCGGAGCGAGCAGCGCGAATGCCCGGATGGCGGTCCAGCGGCGGGCCCAGTGCGCGTCGCTGCACCACTGCGTCAGCAGCCGCAGGATCGCGGGTGCCTCCAGCAGCTGGGCCAGAGTCAGCGCGTTCGCCGCTGTCACCCGGGGTCCGAAGGAGCGGGAGAGTGCCCACCCGTCGACCAGGGCTGCGATCGCCGACGGGAGATCGGCCGCCGCCAGCATCGCGGCCGCGGCTGCCGCCCGGGTGCGGACGAGCGGCCGGCCGTCCCCGGCGAGCTGTTTCAGCCAGTCCACCAGGGCGGGGCGCGCGGAGGGGTGGCCGGTCCATACCTCGGTGAGCAGGGTGTGCGCTGTCCGCGGCTCCCGGAAGTGCGCCAGATACTGCGGGACGGGCCCCCAGTCGGTCGACTCGTTCCGGGTCACGCCCTCGGCGCGGGCCAGGGCGAGTCGGTCGGCCGCCGACGGTCCGAACACGGGGATCGAGGGCTCCTGCTCGGGATGCTGGAGACGCTGGAGGTTGACGAAGAGCCGGTCGCCGAGCTCGGCGGCCAGAACGTAAGGAGCGCCGTCGAACACGGAGAGTGAGATCAGGAACGCCTTGTCCCGCAGCCCCAGTTCGCTGTCCGGGGCACCCAGCCAGTCGCGGCACTGCTTCTCCACCGCGCCGAGGCTGAAGCCGGCGAGCCCTGCGAGCGCTGCCGGGGTGCCGTCGTACGCGGCCAGGCGTCCGGCGAATTCGGCGGCCTCCGCGCACCGGTGGTGGCCGTGCGCGAGGAACTCCCGCACCGGATCGAGTGCCAGCAGTCGCTCGGTCTCCGCGCCACCGCGGTGCCGCGCGGCGAGGAAGGCCCGCAGCACCTCCTCGGCGGGTGGCGGCTCCCAGCAGAAGGGCGTGACACCTGGCAGGTACGGGGACGCTTCGACGGTGATCACCAGATAGCCGTCGTCGAACTGCTTGAGCCGGTCCGCCGCCGCGTACAGATGGGCGTCCCGCAGCGGCCTGTTGCGGCTCAGTGGCATGTCGCACAGCACGTGCCCGCCGGAGCTGGTGAGCTGGGCGGGCAGCGCCGAAGGGCCGGTCTCCGGCTGCAGCGCCCGGACCGTGGGCACCCCCAGCCGGTCCAGCAGCATCAGCGCCGCTGTCCGGCGGCCGGTCGCGTGCTGACCCGACAGTACGAGGACCCGCTCGGTGCGCAGGCGCCGCAGGGCGTCCGCGAAGGCCGGGCCCTCGACGAAGTCGCCGGACAGCCGGTCCAGTTCCGCGCGCGGGATCTCCCCGGCGGAGTAGACGGAACCGGCCGCCGAGGTGTGGTGGTGGATCTCGGTCTTGCCGCCCATGAAGACGTCGCCCGCGACCTGGCCACCGGATACACCGTGCTGCGCCCCGCCGACCAGGGAGCCGCCGAAGGACGCCGCCGATTCGAGGATGAACTCCGGTGCGTGGGCGAAGAGTTCGCGCTGCGCCGCACGTGCCTCCTGGGACCGTTCCTCCGGCTCGGCGGGTTCGGCGGGCTGCGCGGACCCGGCGGGGCGGCTGTCGCCGGGCGGCGGCTGCGGCGCGTCCGGTGCGGCCGCGCTCTGCGGGCCGGCGGCGGGCTGCGACGGTGCTGTTGCGCTCACGGTCGCCCCGTCCCCTCCGGCTCGCCCCTGCCGCCCAGGTGTACGTCGCCGGTCACCGTGCCGCCCGAGACCCCGTGCTGGTCACCGCCGACCAGGCTGCCGCCGAACCGGGGAGCGCCGGCACCGAAGTTGAAGACGGCTCCGGCGCTCCTCGTGCCGGCGGTGCCCGCTGTGCTGCCCGAGGTACCGGCGGGCCGGGACGCGGCCCCGCCGGGCAGGGGCACGGGGTCCTGGTCCGGCGCCGGGCGGTCCCCCGATCCGTCCGGCGCCGGAGTCTCTGCCGTCCCGCCGGGCCCGGTGCCCGGCACCGGGCCGTGCAGCCAGGCCGCCAGTGGCCCGTTCTTGCCGGTCGCGGTGATGGCGTGGAAGGCGCTCCTGGGAATGCCGGGGTGGTCGTGCCGGATGATCCCGTCGTGCACGCTCTGCGCGACACAGAGCGCGAAGTCGTCCGAGCGCTCCCGCAGGGCGGCTCGCAGCACCTCGGCGTCGAGCAGCCGGCAGGCGTGGTTGAGGTCGGTGCCCACCCAGCCGTTCTGGTCGATCGCTACGTACCCGGTGGAGACCACGGCACGCAGCCGGATCTGCGCCGACCGGGACGCCATCCGGTTCACCGCGCGCAGCTGGGCCGGAACCTCGGTCAGCAGCGCCCGCAGCAGTGCGGTCACCGAGGCGTTGGCATCGATCAGTTCCATCACGCAGTCACCGCGGTCGGCACGCAGCCGGTACGTCTCGTCGATGCCTGCGCTCTCCAGGGCGCGGTCGGCGATGCCGTACAACATACGTCGCAGGTACGCCTGCTCGATGTCGTCCCGGTCGCTGTACTTCTCGATGTCCAGCAGCAGGATCGTCCGGCTCACGGGGTCGTTCATGGTCACCTCTCGGGCGGTATTCCGGCGTGGGCAGCAGCTTCGGCTCTGCGAGCGCGCAGTGGTGAGGGCACCTGACGCACTGGAAGTGTGACCGTGTGCACAGAGTCGCTCCGGATGAACGGACGCTCACTCTCAGTCAGCGGTTCCCGTGCGACGGGCGTCCATGGCGGGCTGCCCGGCACGCGCGATCAGGCGCAGCACATCCGGCCGGGTGATCACCAGAGTCCGTCGTCCGGTGACCACGGCTCCGCGCTCCCGCAACTCCTTGAGCAGCCGCTGGACCATCTCCCGTGAGGCGCCGACGGAGCCCGCGAGCTCCTGTTTGCTCAGGGGTACGGTCAGCTCGATTCCCTCTTCGGTGCGCCGGCCGTGCGTACGTGCGAGATCGAGCAGCAGCACGGCGAAGCGTTCCCGCACGGCCATGGAGGCGAATTCCAGCCGGCGCCGGTCCGCGGCGCGGGTCCGGTCCGACGCCAGCCCGAGGAGGGCGAAGGAGATGGCGGGAGAGCGGCCGAGAAGCCCGGTGAAGCGCTCGTGCTCGACGGCCACGGCGCGGACCGGCTCCAGTGCGGTCACCGTCGCCGAGCGGGGGCGGCCGGTCAGCGCGGCGGACTCGCCGATGACGTCGCCGGGCCCGCGCAGGGCGAGCAGGGCCTCGTACCCGTTGGCGGCCGATGCGGTGACCTTGGTCCAGCCGGTCAGGATGAACAGCACATGGGAGGACGGCTCGCGCTGATGGAGCAGGGTGACTCTGGCCGCGAAGGCCAGTTCATGACCGAGCGCGAGCAGCGCCGCCCGGTCCTCGCTCTCCAGCCGGGCCAGAAACGGAACGCGATCGTCCAGTCCTCCGTCGCCGGGTAAGTACGCTGCTGTCATATCGGCCCCCGAATCAGCACAGCGGATCGATCAACGTAGCCGACGGAGCGCTGCTCCGGGTCCGGAGGGCCGGGTCGATCCGGGATGATCTCCGGGCGGGCCGGTCCGGGCCCCGGAAGCCGCCGCGGCGGAGGTGTGACGTCTCGGTGCGTTACGGCCCGGGGCATTTGTTTTGACCGCAGTCGATGCGGTAGGTACGCTCTGACCTTGTGCCTGGGGTGTGCCCTGGCTCCTGTGCGTGTCTTCAACCGCATGACGAGCTGTAAGTGACCACCGCAATCTGCTGCCCTTCCCGCTGCTTCGGCGGGGGTCTGCGGTATTCGACACACCCGACCGCGTGGGTCGGAGTGGTTCCAGGTTAGTTTCACTACACGGCACACAGAAACCGGAGAAGTAGTGCCTACGATCCAGCAGCTGGTCCGTAAGGGCCGGCAGGACAAGGTCGAGAAGAACAAGACCCCCGCGCTCGAGGGCTCGCCCCAGCGTCGTGGTGTCTGCACCCGTGTCTTCACGACCACCCCGAAGAAGCCCAACTCGGCGCTCCGCAAGGTCGCGCGTGTTCGTCTGACCTCCGGCATCGAGGTCACGGCCTACATCCCGGGTGAGGGACACAACCTGCAGGAGCACTCGATCGTGCTCGTGCGTGGTGGCCGTGTGAAGGACCTGCCCGGTGTTCGCTACAAGATCATCCGCGGTTCGCTCGACACCCAGGGTGTCAAGAACCGCAAGCAGGCCCGCAGCCGCTACGGCGCCAAGAAGGAGAAGTAAGAATGCCTCGTAAGGGCCCCGCCCCGAAGCGCCCGGTCATCATTGACCCGGTCTATGGTTCTCCTCTTGTCACCTCGCTGATCAACAAGATCCTGCTGAACGGCAAGCGTTCCACCGCCGAGCGGATCGTGTACGGCGCCATGGAGGGTCTTCGCGAGAAGACCGGCGCCGACCCGGTCATCACGCTGAAGCGTGCCCTTGAGAACGTCAAGCCGTCTCTTGAGGTCAAGTCCCGCCGTGTCGGTGGCGCCACCTACCAGGTGCCGATCGAGGTCAAGCCCGGTCGCGCCGCCACCCTCGCGCTGCGCTGGGTCGTCGGCTACTCCCGCGCCCGTCGCGAGAAGACGATGACCGAGCGGCTCACCAACGAGCTGCTCGACGCCTCGAACGGTCTTGGCGCTGCCGTCAAGAAGCGTGAGGACACCCACAAGATGGCCGAGTCCAACAAGGCCTTCGCGCACTACCGCTGGTAGTCGCTACCCACATCGAGACCGAGAGAAGATTGAGCCTTATGGCCACCACTTCGCTTGACCTGGCCAAGGTCCGCAACATTGGGATCATGGCCCACATCGACGCGGGCAAGACGACCACCACTGAGCGGATCCTCTTCTACACCGGTGTGAGCTACAAGATCGGTGAAGTCCACGACGGCGCAGCCACGATGGACTGGATGGAGCAGGAGCAGGAGCGCGGCATCACGATCACGTCGGCCGCGACGACCTGCCACTGGCCGCTCAACGATGTCGATCACACGATCAACATCATCGACACCCCGGGTCACGTCGACTTCACCGTCGAGGTGGAGCGTTCGCTCCGCGTCCTCGACGGCGCCGTCACCGTGTTCGACGGTGTCGCGGGCGTCGAGCCGCAGTCCGAGACCGTCTGGCGTCAGGCGGACCGCTACGGCGTTCCGCGTATCTGCTTCGTCAACAAGCTGGACCGTACCGGTGCCGAGTTCCACCGCTGCGTCGACATGATCGTCGACCGCCTCGGTGCGGTGCCGCTGGTCATGCAGCTCCCGATCGGCGCCGAGGCCGACTTCAAGGGCGTCGTCGACCTCGTGACGATGAAGGCCTTCGTCTGGTCCGCCGAGGCGACCAAGGGCGAGATGTACGACATCGTCGACATCCCGGAGACCCACATCGAGGCGGCCGACGAGTGGCGCGGCAAGCTGCTCGAAGCCGTCTCGGAGAACGACGACGAGATGATGGAGCTGTACCTGGAGGGCGAAGAGCCCACCGTGGAGCAGCTGCACGCCGCGATCCGCCGTATCACCCTTGCTTCCAAGGGCAGCGCGGACTCCGTCACCGTCACTCCCGTCTTCTGTGGCACGGCCTTCAAGAACAAGGGCGTCCAGCCCCTGCTCGACGCGGTCGTCCGCTACCTGCCGTCCCCCCTGGACGTCGAGGCCATCGAGGGCCACGACGTCAAGGACCCCGAGACCGTCGTCAAGCGCCAGCCGTCCGACGACGAGCCGTTCTCCGGTCTTGCGTTCAAGATCGCGAGCGACCCGCACCTCGGCAAGCTCACCTTCGTCCGGATCTATTCGGGCCGCCTTGAGGCCGGCACCGCGGTGCTGAACTCGGTCAAGGGCAAGAAGGAGCGCATCGGCAAGATCTACCGCATGCACGCGAACAAGCGTGAGGAGATCGCGTCGGTGGGCGCGGGCGACATCATCGCCGTCATGGGGCTGAAGCAGACCACGACCGGTGAGACGCTCTGCGACGACAAGCAGCCGGTGATCCTGGAGTCCATGGACTTCCCGGCGCCGGTCATCGAGGTCGCCATCGAGCCCAAGTCCAAGGGTGACCAGGAGAAGCTGGGTGTCGCCATCCAGCGGCTCTCGGAGGAGGACCCCTCCTTCCAGGTCCACTCGGAGGAGGAGACCGGCCAGACCATCATCGGTGGTATGGGCGAGCTCCACCTTGAGGTGCTCGTCGACCGCATGAAGCGCGAGTTCCGCGTCGAGGCGAACGTCGGCAAGCCCCAGGTCGCGTACCGCGAGACGATCCGCAAGACCGTCGACCGTATCGACTACACGCACAAGAAGCAGACTGGTGGTACCGGCCAGTTCGCGAAGGTGCAGATCGCGATGGAGCCCATCGAGGGCGGCGACGCAAGCTACGAGTTCGTGAACAAGGTCACCGGTGGCCGCATCCCCCGTGAGTACATCCCCTCGGTGGACGCGGGTGCGCAGGAAGCCATGAAGTTCGGCATCCTGGCCGGTTACGAGATGGTGGGTGTCCGCATCACCCTTCTCGACGGTGGCTACCACGAGGTCGACTCCTCGGAGCTCGCCTTCAAGATCGCCGGTTCGCAGGCGTTCAAGGAGGGTGCCCGCAAGGCGTCCCCCGTGCTCCTGGAGCCGATGATGGCCGTCGAGGTCACCACGCCCGAGGACTACATGGGCGATGTCATCGGCGACCTCAACTCCCGCCGTGGCCAGATCCAGGCCATGGAGGAGCGCAGCGGCGCTCGCGTCGTGAAGGGCCTCGTGCCCCTCTCGGAGATGTTCGGCTACGTCGGAGACCTCCGCAGCAAGACCTCGGGTCGCGCAAGCTACTCGATGCAGTTCGACTCCTACGCCGAGGTTCCGCGGAACGTCGCCGAGGAGATCATCGCGAAGGCCAAGGGCGAGTAACTCTTCCGAGTCCACGCTTTAGGCTTGTCACCGGAGCCACTGGGGCATTCGTCGCAGAGCACAAGCAATGCGACGGGTGCCCCGGGCCCCGGCATCCCAGCAAAGATCACCTGGCGCCGATGAAGCAAGGCGTACAGAACCACTCCAGGAGGACCCAGTGGCGAAGGCGAAGTTCGAGCGGACTAAGCCGCACGTCAACATCGGCACCATCGGTCACATTGACCACGGTAAGACGACCCTCACGGCCGCCATTACCAAGGTGCTGCATGACGCGTACCCGGACCTGAACGAGGCCTCGGCCTTCGACCAGATCGACAAGGCTCCCGAGGAGCGCCAGCGCGGTATCACGATCTCGATCGCGCACGTCGAGTACCAGACGGAGCAGCGTCACTACGCGCACGTCGACTGCCCGGGTCACGCGGACTACATCAAGAACATGATCACGGGTGCGGCGCAGATGGACGGCGCCATCCTCGTGGTCGCCGCCACCGACGGCCCGATGCCGCAGACCAAGGAGCACGTGCTCCTGGCCCGCCAGGTCGGCGTTCCGTACATCGTCGTCGCGCTGAACAAGGCCGACATGGTGGACGACGAGGAGATCCTTGAGCTCGTCGAGCTCGAGGTCCGTGAGCTCCTCTCCGAGTACGAGTTCCCGGGCGACGACCTGCCGGTCGTCAAGGTCTCGGCGCTCAAGGCCCTTGAGGGCGACAAGGAGTGGGGCAACACCGTCCTCGACCTGATGAAGGCCGTCGACGAGTCGATCCCGCAGCCCGAGCGTGACGTCGAGAAGCCGTTCCTGATGCCGATCGAGGACGTCTTCACGATCACCGGTCGTGGCACCGTCGTCACCGGTCGTATCGAGCGTGGTGTCCTCAAGGTCAACGAGACCGTTGACATCGTGGGCATCAAGCAGGAGAAGACCACCACCACGGTCACCGGCATCGAGATGTTCCGCAAGCTGCTCGACGAGGGCCAGGCCGGTGAGAACGTCGGTCTGCTCCTCCGTGGCATCAAGCGCGAGGACGTCGAGCGCGGCCAGGTCATCATCAAGCCCGGTTCGGTCACGCCGCACACCGAGTTCGAGGGCCAGGCCTACATCCTGTCGAAGGACGAGGGTGGCCGTCACACCCCCTTCTTCAACAACTACCGCCCGCAGTTCTACTTCCGTACCACGGACGTAACGGGCGTCGTGACCCTTCCCGAGGGCACCGAGATGGTCATGCCGGGCGACAACACCCTCATGAGCGTCTCGCTGATCCAGCCCGTCGCCATGGAAGAGGGCCTGAAGTTCGCCATCCGTGAGGGTGGCCGGACCGTCGGCGCCGGCCAGGTCACGAAGATCATCAAGTAATCACTTGACGGTCTGACCTGGTCGCTCACACAGAGCACCTGGTAACAGCAGAGGGCCCCCGGCCCGCCGTTCGCGGCCGACCGGGGGCCCATGTG
>NZ_JBHYWP010000025.1:22820-75656 GCF_042751845.1 Streptomyces sp. NPDC059398
TTGCCCACTAATAAAAAATATTACCAACTGTGGGTTTTCCGCTGTGCGCACAAAACCCCCACGTCTAACCCGCTGGGGCCCCCGCCCCCGGTTTGGGGGGGGCCCGGGGGCCCCTTCTGTGTGTGCGTGTTGTTCGTTTTGTTCATGTTGTGCGTGTGTTGCGCGGGTGTGTTCCCGTACGTGGTTCTGTTCGCGTACGCGGGGTGTGTTCGCGTACGAGGGCGTGCGGGGGAGCGGGTGGTGCGGGGCCGGGCGGTGTGCCGTACGGCTACACGTCCCTGACCGGCCGCCACAGCCAGGGGAGCGCACCCGGGCCGAGGCCGGCCACGGTCGGCCCGGCCGGGTTCCCGGCGGTCCCGGCTGTCCTGGCGCCCTCGGCCAGCAGCGCGGCGCCCTGGAGTGGTACGACGCCGTCGGTGCGGCGCAGCACCTTCCCGTTCAGCAGGAGCTGGAGGCGGCCCCGGTCGTCCTGGCCGAGCAGTGCGGGCGCCGTGGACCGGGCGCTGGTGCGGTCGCCGGTGCGGTCGCCGGTGCGGTCACCGGTGCGGTCGCTGGTGCGGTCATCGCCCAGGTGCACATGGGTCGTCGCGGCCGTCGCCGGCCTGCGGTAGTACACGTCCACCCCGCCGCCCGGCGCGGCGACCGCGGTGGGGACGTCGCCGGGGAGCGGCAGCAGCGGTTCCGGGCGCAGCGCCACCGGTCCGCCCGCCGTGGTCTGGGCCCAGTGGTGCACGGTGTCCCGGCCCGATGCGAACACATGGACCAGGCCCGCCGAGTCGACCGTGGCGGAGAGCCCGTCCTGTATCTGGCCGCCGCCCAGGCTCCGCCAGGGGGACCAGTTCCCCGCGGTGGACCGTACCCGGGTGCTGATCGACTGGGCGGCGTCGCGCAGGAAGAGATGCACCTGGCCCGTACGGTCGGTGACCGCGACCGGGACGCCCGTCCTGCGGCCCCGGTCCGGGTCGCTCTCCGGATTGCCGAGCCCCGTCCACGCCGCGAACTTCCCGCCGGGCGTGCGCTGTTGGAGCAGCACTATCTCGCGGGTGTTGGCCGATCCGTGCCCGGCAATCGAGGAGAAGCGCAGCCCGAACAGCAGCTGCCGGCCGTCCTTGAGCGCGGTCGCGCCGAGGGTGGGGGCCAGCGGCCCGCCGCCCAGGTCGTCAGGCGGCCCCCACTGCCCGCTGCCCGGCGTCGTCTCCCGCCAGCGCACCGCGCGCAGGCCGAGGACCCCGTACCCGACGAGCCGCCCTTCCTCCTCGGTGGTGAGCACGGGGCGCGGGCCCGGATAGCGGTAGTGGGTGGACCGGACCCACCCCTTCTTGTTGGTCAGGGGTCGGCCGATACCCACGTTGTAGTCGCCGCAGCCGCCCGGATTCCCGCACTCCCAGGCCTCGTTGCCGCCGTACGGGAGAAGATTCGCGGCCTTCTGGGCGAGCACCCCGGGGGACAGGTTCTTCGGCCAGTGGCGGTTGTAGTAGCCGCGGTACGCGGTGGCGACGAAGGCCGGCACCTCGCCCTTGCCCCGGGTCGCCTCCGCCACCCAGCGGATCATCGCCGCCCAGCTGAACGAGGCGGTGGCGGTGTGGTCCGCGTGGTCGGAGTAGCCGACCTGCTCGCTGTCCTTGCGGCGCACCGCGGTCGGGCTGTGCTGGATGTCCGGATCCGGGTCCAGGGTGTGGATCACGGTCGGCCGGTACTGAACCATCAGCCCGGTGAGCACGTCGACCAGGGCGTCGTACGTGTACGAGTCGGTCTCCTGGAGCGGGGAGCCCTCGGCCACCACGGTCGGGAGGTTGAGCCCCCGGTCGGTCCAGAGCGACGGAAGGCCGAGCCGGCCGTGCGAGGTGTGCATGGCCGTGTTGAGGAAGACCAGTTCGACCCGGCGGGCGCCCCGCGCCAGTGTGTTGACCTCGGCCCGGCGCCCGCCGCGCAGGGTGACGACGTCCTTCTGCCACGCGGTGAACGGCGGGAGGCCCAGCTGCACCGCGTACGCCTGGCGCAGGCCCTGGTGGCGGGCCGACGAGTAGGCGGGCTTGTCGGGGGCGGGGTGCGGCTGCCCCGCGACGACATTGATACCGGTGGCCTCGCCCGCGGTGACGTACACACAGACCAGCGGGGTCCCGGAGTCCAGCATCCGCTGGGTGTCCGGATTCATGAAGTACATGTCGTCGTCCGGGTGAGCCAGTATCTGCATCAGCCGGTCATGCCTGGCTATGGATATCGCCTTGCCCGGCATCGGGTCCGCGGTGCCGGTGGTGCGGCGCGGCGACTCGGGTACGGAGCACGCGGTGAGCGCGGCTGACACCGCAGCCGTACCCAGCCCACCGAGCACGAGGCGACGGGAGGGGCCGGACCCCTGGTCAGTGGGGCCTGGCCCCTGCGGTATCCCCGGCGATATCCCCATGGTGAAGGTGCTCCGTCCGTTCCCCTGCACGGGCCCTCCCGTGCTCTCCCGGTCTGCTTGACGGGGTTCTCCGACCGGAGGTTGCTTCCGGCCGGGCCGCCGCCCCTCCGTACCGCCCGTCTCAGCAACCGGACGGCTGGGCACAGGCGTTCTCGCCGGGACGATTGTGGAGGGGAGACACTGGGGCGGACGACCGCCCGCCGCACACGGGCGGCCGCCGTCTGCGCCCGACAGGAAGGGACACCTGTGACACCGCCAACCACGAGTTCTTCGAAGGACAAGCTCGCTGCCCTGCGCAACGAGATCGAGCACCGCAACCCGGCCCAGCCCGAGTTCCACCAGGCAGTCCACGAAGTGCTGGAGAGCCTGGCGCCGGTGCTGGCCGTGCGGGACGACTACGCGCAGGCGAGCCTGGTGGAGCGCCTCTGCGAGCCCGAGCGGCAGATCATCTTCCGGGTGCCGTGGCAGGACGACCGGGGGAGGGTCCACGTCAACCGCGGTTTCCGGGTGGAGTTCAACAGCGCGCTCGGCCCGTACAAGGGCGGTCTGCGCTTCCACTCGTCGGTGAACCTCGGCATCGTGAAGTTCCTCGGCTTCGAGCAGGTCTTCAAGAACGCGCTGACCGGTCTGGGCATCGGCGGCGGCAAGGGCGGCAGCGACTTCGACCCGCACGGCCGCTCCGACTCCGAGGTCATGCGCTTCTGCCAGTCCTTCATGACGGAACTCCACCGTCACATCGGCGCGCACACCGACGTGCCCGCCGGTGACATCGGCGTCGGCGGCCGGGAGATCGGCTATCTCTTCGGCCAGTACCGCCGCATCACCAACCGCTGGGAGTCCGGCGTCCTCACCGGCAAGGGCCTCTCCTGGGGCGGCTCGGCGATCAGGCCCGAGGCGACCGGCTACGGGAACGTCTACTTCGCCGCCGAGATGCTGCGCCGCCGGGGCGAGGACGTACAGGGCCAGACCGCGGTGGTCTCCGGCTCCGGCAATGTCGCCATCTACACCATCGAGAAGCTCAAGGACCTCGGGGCCAACGCCCTGACCTGCTCAGACTCCGGTGGTTACGTCATCGACGACAAGGGCATCGACGTCGAACTCCTCAAGCAGGTCAAGGAGGTCGAGCGCGCCCGCATCAGCGAGTACGCGGAGCGCCGCGGTGCGTCCGCCCGGTACATCACCGGCGGCAGCGTCTGGGACGTCCCCGCCGACATCGCACTGCCGTCGGCCACCCAGAACGAACTGGACGCCGACGCCGCCGCCACCCTCGTACGCAACGGGGTCAAGGCGGTCTCCGAGGGCGCCAACATGCCCGCCACCCTGGAGGCCGTGGACGTCCTGCGCGAGGCGGGGGTCGCCTTCGGCCCCGGCAAGGCGGCCAACGCGGGTGGCGTCGCGGTCAGCGCCCTGGAGATGCAGCAGAACGCGGCCCGCGACAGCTGGACGCCCGCACGCGTCGAGGACGAACTGCTGCAGATCATGCGCGACATCCACCACACCTGCTACGAGACCGCCGAACGCTACGGCGCCCCCGGCGACTACGTGACCGGCGCCAACATCGCCGGTTTCGAACGGGTAGCGGACGCGATGCTGGCCCAGGGCGTCATCTGACGGGCCCGCTGAAACACCTGGTGGGACTGGCCCCGCTCCCGGTGGAGCGGGGCCAGTCCGCTGTGCGATGTGCGGCGTTGCCGCGAGCCGGGCGGGTCAGTCCTCGACGAAGAGGTCGTCCGCGGTGGTGGCGGTGAGCGCCCGGTCGAGCCAGGTCAGGAGAGTCTCCGGGTCGGTGCAGCTGGTGACGCGGTCGGCCACGGCCTGACTGGTCTCGATCCCGCGCCGGTCAAGGATCCGCAGCACGGACTTCGCCTCACCTTTCGCCTCGCCCTTCGCCTCACCCTGGGCTTCCCCTTCCGCACGACCCTCCGCCCGCAGGCGCTGGGAGGTCTCCGAACGGAAGAAGGAGAGGTCGGCGGCCATGAGTTTCCTCCAGATCGCGGCGGCCGGGTTGTCCCCCAGGCCGAGTTCGGTGAGTTCGGCGAGAATCGTCGCCGTATCGGGGTCGACGGTCTTGAGTGCGGGTGCCAGCGCCTTCAGTATGGCAGGCGCATACGGCTTCTTACCGTGTGTGATCGCGGAGAACACGGCGAGCGGTACGTCACGGGCCGCGGCCGACACCTCGGTCACGACCGGGACGTTGTGCGGGCCCAGCACCAGGGGGCGCACCGTGAGAGAGGGCCATTCCGGTGGGCCGATACGGATCGGTCCGGTCGCCCAGCGTGCGGTGGCCTCGTCCTGGCAGACCACCAGCAGGACCGGACCCAGACCGTACTTGGCGTGCAGATGGGCCAGGTAGTACGCCCAACTGCTGTATTTGGCCGGGTCCTTCCTGCCCTGGGCCTCGACGGCCAGCAGATAGCCGTCGCCTCCGGCCGTGTCCACCCGTAACAGCGTGTCGAGGCGGCGCTCCAGCGGCTTCGTCTCGGTGAGATCAGTGGGCAGCTGGGAGACGGCCACGGCCTCGGGGAACGGGATGCCCAGCGTCCCGAAGGTCCGGGTGAAGATCCCCGGGTCCTCCTGGAAGATGCGGTGCATCGCCTCGTGTGATGAGTTGACCATGGAGAAGAGACTGGGGGGGATAGGTCCCTGGCATATGCCAAACCGGCGTGGTTCACTCGATGAGGTGATGGAGGCGACGCCGGCGGTCTCTGCCGGAACCTCGCCCGGCGCCCCTGCCTCGTTCTCCAGGCGCCCCGCGGCCGCAGTGGCGAGGGCTGGGGTACAGTCTCCGGCCGCGATTGGCGTCCGTGGTGACCCGTATGGCAGACTATCGGGGTTGCTCGGTTGAGTGCCGATGCTGCGCGCCTCCCGTCGGGAGGACTGGAAGCAAGTCCCACAGTACTCGTCGCCCCAACTGCCGTAAGGCAGCGCTGAGGCGGACGTACGGGAATCTTCCGGGAAGTGTCAGCGGGGTGCCGACCAGGCGCCCGGTGGGTGTTCGTCCCCCGGCTCGCGGTCACTGGCCCGCACCCCTTTGCTGGGAAATCCTCCGGGAGATCTTCGAAGAGGGAATGCGACACGCCCGACCGCGTGGGTCGGAGGCGGATGCAGGACCTGCCGGGTCCCAGAGCGTTACGAGAGACAGGACTACTGAGTAGCCATGGCGGGACAGAAGATCCGCATCCGGCTCAAGGCCTACGACCACGAGGTCATCGACTCTTCGGCAAAGAAGATCGTCGAGACGGTGACGCGCACTGGTGCGTCGGTCGCAGGCCCGGTGCCGCTGCCCACTGAGAAGAACGTGTACTGCGTCATCAAGTCGCCGCACAAGTACAAGGACTCGCGCGAGCACTTCGAGATGCGCACGCACAAGCGCCTCATCGACATTCTCGACCCCACGCCGAAGACGGTCGACTCGCTCATGCGTCTCGACCTGCCGGCGGGCGTCGACATCGAGATCAAGCTCTGAGGTGACGCGCGAGATGACTAAGAACATCAAGGGCGTCCTGGGCGAGAAGCTCGGCATGACCCAGGTCTGGGACGAGAACAACCGGGTCGTCCCGGTGACCGTCGTCAAGGCCGGGCCGTGCGTCGTGACGCAGGTCCGTACGAACGACACCGACGGCTACGAGTCGGTCCAGATCGCCTTCGGCGAGATCGACCCTCGCAAGGTGAACAAGCCCCTCAAGGGTCACTTCGCCAAGGCCGACGTGACTCCGCGCCGCCACCTGGTGGAGCTCCGCACCCCTGACGCCAGCGAGTACACGCTGGGCCAGGAGATCACCGCCCAGGTGTTCGAGTCCGGCATCAAGGTCGATGTCACGGGCAAGAGCAAGGGCAAGGGCTTCGCCGGTGTCATGAAGCGCCACAACTTCAAGGGTGGCAAGGCTTCCCACGGTGCCCACCGTGTGCACCGCAAGCCGGGCTCCATCGGTGGCTGTGCCACCCCGGGCCGTGTCTTCAAGGGCATGCGCATGGCGGGCCGCATGGGCAACGAGCGGGTCACCACCCAGAACCTGACCGTCCACGCCGTTGACGCGGAGAAGGGTCTGCTGCTCATCAAGGGCGCGGTCCCCGGTCCGAACGGCGGCCTCGTCCTGGTCCGTACCGCGGCCAAGGGGGCTTGAGGAACCGATGAGCACCATTGACATCCTTTCGCCGGCAGGCGACAAGGCCGGGACCGTCGAACTCCCCTCGGAGATCTTCGACGCCAAGGTCAGCATCCCGCTGATCCACCAGGTCGTTGTCGCACAGCTGGCCGCGGCCCGTCAGGGCACGCACAAGACCAAGCGTCGCGGCGAAGTCCGCGGTGGCGGTAAGAAGCCTTACCGCCAGAAGGGCACCGGCCGCGCGCGCCAGGGTTCGACCCGTGCGCCGCAGTTCGCCGGCGGTGGCGTCGTCCACGGCCCGCAGCCGCGTGACTACTCGCAGCGCACCCCCAAGAAGATGAAGGCCGCCGCCCTGCGCGGAGCCCTCACCGACCGGGCGCAGAACGCTCGCATCCACGTCGTCTCCGGCGTGGTCGAGGGCGCTGCCTCCACCAAGGCCGCGAAGTCCCTGCTGGGCAAGGTCAGCGAGCGCAAGCACGTGCTCCTGGTCGCCGAGCGTTCGGACGAGGCCGCGTGGCTCTCCGCCCGCAACCTGCCCCAGGTGCACCTCCTGGAGCCGGGCCAGCTGAACACGTACGACGTGCTCGTATCCGATGACGTGGTCTTCACCAAGGCCGCCTTCGAGTCCTTCGTGTCTGGCCCCAAGGCCACCACTGAGACCGAAGGGAGCGCCGTCTGATGGCTGAGACGACCGTTACCAGCAAGACCTTCACGGACCCGCGCGACGTCCTCGTCAAGCCGGTTGTTTCCGAGAAGAGCTACGCGCTGCTCGACGAGAACAAGTACACGTTCATCGTCGCGCCGGGCTCCAACAAGACCCAGATCAAGCAGGCCGTGGAAGCGGTCTTCTCGGTCAAGGTCACCGGAGTCAACACGATCAACCGCCAGGGCAAGCGCAAGCGCACCCGCACCGGGTTCGGAAAGCGCGCTGACACCAAGCGCGCCATCGTGACCCTTGCCGAGGGCGACCGTATCGACATCTTCGGCGGTCCGACCGCCTGACGGCGGTCTGGATCGTCCGGAATCGGACGAGGACTGAGAAATGGGTATCCGCAAGTACAAGCCGACGACCCCGGGCCGTCGTGGCTCCAGCGTCGCCGACTTTGTCGAGATCACGCGGTCCACGCCGGAGAAGTCGCTGGTTCGCCCTCTGCACAGCAAGGGCGGCCGTAACAACACCGGCCGGATCACCGTTCGCCACCAGGGCGGCGGACACAAGCGTGCCTTCCGTGTGATCGACTTCCGTCGTCACGACAAGGACGGCGTGCCGGCCAAGGTCGCGCACATCGAGTACGACCCGAACCGCACCGCGCGCATCGCGCTGCTCCACTACGCGGACGGCGAGAAGCGCTACATCCTCGCCCCGGCCAAGCTGGGCCAGGGCGACCGGGTGGAGAACGGTCCGGGCGCAGACATCAAGCCGGGCAACAACCTGCCGCTGCGCAACATCCCGGTCGGTACGACCATCCACGCCATCGAGATGCGTCCCGGTGGCGGAGCGAAGATCGCCCGCTCCGCGGGTGCTTCGGTCCAGCTGCTCGCGAAGGAAGGCGCCATGGCGCACCTTCGTATGCCGTCGGGCGAGGTCCGCCTGGTCGACATCCGCTGCCGCGCCACCATCGGCGAGGTCGGCAATGCCGAGCAGTCGAACATCAACTGGGGCAAGGCCGGCCGTATGCGCTGGAAGGGCGTCCGCCCGACCGTCCGCGGTGTCGTGATGAACCCGGTCGACCACCCGCACGGTGGTGGTGAGGGCAAGACCTCCGGTGGTCGCCACCCGGTCAGCCCGTGGGGTCAGAAGGAGGGTCGTACTCGCTCGCCGAAGAAGGCTTCGAGCAAGTACATCGTCCGCCGCCGCAAGACGAACAAGAAGCGCTAGGAGCGGGTTTAGATGCCGCGCAGTCTCAAGAAGGGGCCTTTCGTCGACGGACACCTTGTCAAGAAGGTGGACGTACAGAACGAAGCAGGCACCAAGAACGTCATCAAGACCTGGTCCCGGCGCTCGATGATCATCCCGGACATGCTGGGACACACCATCGCGGTGCACAACGGCAAGATCCACGTCCCGGTGTTCGTCACCGAGTCGATGGTCGGCCACAAGCTCGGCGAGTTTGCGCCGACCCGCACCTTCCGCGGCCACGTCAAGGACGACCGCAAGTCGAAGCGCCGCTAAGGCGGGGTGCGAAGACTATGAACGACACCGAAGGGACAACCATGGAAGCCAGGGCCCAGGCGCGGTACATCCGCGTCACGCCCATGAAGGCCCGCCGCGTGGTGGACCTTATCCGTGGCATGGATGCCACGGAGGCTCAGGCGGTCCTGCGTTTCGCCCCGCAGGCCGCGAGCGTGCCGGTTGGCAAGGTGCTTGACAGCGCCATCGCCAACGCCGCACACAATTACGACCACACCGACGCCGGCAGCCTCGTCATCTCCGAGGCGTACGTCGACGAGGGCCCGACCCTGAAGCGGTTCCGTCCGCGCGCCCAGGGCCGTGCCTACCGGATCCGCAAGCGGACCAGCCACATCACCGTGGTCGTCAGCAGCAAGGAAGGAACCCGGTAATGGGCCAGAAGGTTAACCCGCACGGGTTCCGGCTCGGCATTACCACGGACTTCAAGTCCCGTTGGTACGCCGACAAGCTGTACAAGGACTACGTCAAGGAAGACGTCGCCATTCGTCGCATGATGACGAAGGGCATGGAGCGCGCCGGTATCTCGAAGGTGGAGATCGAGCGCACCCGCGACCGCGTCCGCGTCGACATCCACACCGCTCGTCCGGGCATCGTCATCGGCCGCCGCGGCGCCGAGGCCGACCGCATCCGCGGCGAGCTGGAGAAGCTGACCGGCAAGCAGGTCCAGCTCAACATCCTTGAGGTCAAGAACCCCGAGACGGACGCTCAGCTGGTGGCCCAGGCCGTCGCCGAGCAGCTCTCCTCGCGTGTCTCCTTCCGTCGCGCCATGCGCAAGAGCATGCAGTCGACGATGAAGGCCGGCGCCAAGGGCATCAAGATCCAGTGCGGTGGCCGTCTCGGCGGCGCCGAGATGTCCCGTTCGGAGTTCTACCGCGAGGGCCGTGTGCCGCTGCACACGCTCCGCGCGAACGTGGACTACGGCTTCTTCGAGGCCAAGACGACCTTCGGCCGTATCGGCGTGAAGGTCTGGATCTACAAGGGCAATGTCAAGAACATCGCCGAGGTCCGTGCCGAGAACGCCGCGGCCCGTGCGGGTAACCGCCCGGCCCGTGGTGGCGGCAGTGACCGTCCGGCAGCCGGCGGCCGTGGTGGCCGTGGCGGCGAGCGTGGCGGCCGCGGCCGCAAGCCGCAGCAGTCCGCTCCGGCAGCCGAGGCCCCCAAGGCCGAGGCTCCCGCCGCCGCTGCTCCGGCTGAGAGCACTGGAACGGAGGCCTGACCGACATGCTGATCCCTCGTAGGGTCAAGCACCGCAAGCAGCACCACCCCAAGCGCAGTGGTATGGCGAAGGGTGGCACTGAGGTCGCATTCGGTGAGTACGGCATCCAGGCTCTGACGCCGGCGTACGTGACGAACCGCCAGATCGAGGCTGCTCGTATCGCGATGACCCGCCACATCAAGCGTGGCGGCAAGGTCTGGATCAACATCTACCCGGACCGCCCGCTCACCAAGAAGCCCGCCGAGACCCGCATGGGTTCCGGTAAGGGCTCCCCGGAGTGGTGGATCGCGAACGTCAAGCCCGGCCGGGTGATGTTCGAGCTGTCCTACCCGAACGAGAAGGTCGCTAAGGAGGCGCTGACCCGCGCCGCCCACAAGCTTCCGATGAAGTGCCGCATCGTGCGGCGCGAGGCAGGTGAGTCGTGATGGCGGCCGGTACCAAGGCGACCGAGCTGCGCGAGCTGAACGACGAGGACCTCGTCGCCAAGCTGCGTGAGGCCAAGGAAGAGCTGTTCAACCTCCGCTTCCAGGCGGCGACCGGACAGCTCGAGAACCACGGTCGGCTCAAGTCCGTCCGTAAGGACATCGCCCGGATCTACACCCTGATGCGTGAGCGCGAGCTGGGCATCGAGACGGTGGAGAGCGCCTGATGAGCGAGATGAATGTGACTGAGACGACTGAGCAGCGCGGTTTCCGCAAGACCCGTGAGGGTCTGGTCGTCAGCGACAAGATGGACAAGACCGTCGTCGTCGCTGTCGAGGACCGCGTCAAGCACGCCCTGTACGGCAAGGTCATCCGCCGTACGAACAAGCTCAAGGCGCACGACGAGTCCAACGCCGCCGGTGTCGGCGACCGCGTCGTCATCATGGAGACGCGGCCGCTCTCGGCGACGAAGCGCTGGCGCATCGTCGAGATCCTCGAGAAGGCCAAGTAAGAATCCCTGAGCTCATCGCTCAGGTCAGTTCCGCCAGGCTCGGCGGGGGTTCCGTGTGCATGACGTATACGGAATCCCCGCCGGGAACCGGCAGACGATCAGGAGACAGACGTGATCCAGCAGGAGTCGCGACTTCGCGTCGCCGACAACACGGGTGCGAAGGAAATTCTCACCATTCGTGTTCTCGGTGGCTCGGGTCGCCGCTACGCGGGTATCGGTGACGTAATCGTCGCCACCGTCAAGGACGCGATCCCCGGTGGCAACGTGAAGAAGGGTGACGTCGTCAAGGCGGTCATCGTTCGCACCGTCAAGGAGCGTCGTCGTCAGGACGGCTCGTACATCCGCTTCGACGAGAACGCCGCCGTCATTCTCAAGAACGACGGCGACCCCCGCGGCACCCGTATCTTCGGCCCGGTGGGCCGTGAGCTGCGCGAGAAGAAGTTCATGAAGATCATCTCGCTCGCGCCGGAGGTGCTGTAAGCATGAAGATCAAGAAGGGCGACCTGGTTCAGGTCATCACCGGTAAGGACCGCGGCAAGCAGGGCAAGGTCATCGTCGCCTACCCCACGCAGAACCGTGTCCTCGTCGAGGGTGTCAACCGGGTCAAGAAGCACACCAAGGCCGGCCAGACCGCTCGTGGTTCGCAGACCGGTGGCATCGTGACGACCGAAGCCCCTGTCCACGTCAGCAACGTTCAGCTGGTGGTGGAGAAGGACGGCAAGAAGGTCGTCACCCGCGTCGGCTACCGCTTTGACGACGAGGGCAACAAGATCCGCGTTGCCAAGCGGACCGGTGAGGACATCTGATGACTGCCACCACTGCGCCGCGTCTCAAGACGCGCTACCGCGAGGAAATCGCCGGCAAGCTGCGTGAGGAGTTCTCGTACGAGAACGTCATGCAGATCCCCGGTCTCGTCAAGATCGTGGTCAACATGGGTGTGGGCGACGCCGCCCGCGACTCCAAGCTGATCGACGGTGCCATCAAGGACCTCACCACGATCACCGGCCAGAAGCCGGCCGTGACCAAGGCCCGCAAGTCGATCGCGCAGTTCAAGCTGCGCGAGGGGCAGCCGATCGGCTGCCACGTCACCCTCCGCGGTGACCGCATGTGGGAGTTCCTGGACCGTACGCTGTCGCTCGCGCTTCCGCGTATCCGTGACTTCCGTGGTCTGTCGCCGAAGCAGTTCGACGGCCGTGGCAACTACACCTTCGGTCTCACGGAGCAGGTCATGTTCCACGAGATCGACCAGGACAAGATCGACCGGGTCCGGGGCATGGACATCACCGTGGTCACCACGGCGACCAACGACGACGAGGGTCGTGCCCTCCTTCGTCACCTCGGCTTCCCGTTCAAGGAGAACTGACCGTGGCGAAGAAGTCCCTGATCGCTAAGGCCGCCCGCAAGCCGAAGTTCGGCGTCCGCGGATACACCCGCTGCCAGCGCTGCGGCCGGCCCCACTCCGTCTACCGCAAGTTCGGCCTGTGCCGTGTGTGCCTTCGTGAGATGGCCCACCGCGGCGAGCTGCCGGGCGTGACCAAGAGCTCCTGGTAATTCCCCTTTCGGGAATTGTCGGAGGCTCTCGGTAAGCATCTGGTCGGCAGAAGCCCTCCTCCGCATGCCGTAGGCTTGCGGGGTTGGGCCTCTGCCGCCCGACCGCCCGCGGGCCCAGCCCGCTGACAAAACGCTTACTACGCCGTAGGTCCCCGCACCGCACCCGTCCCGCCACTGAGCGGGGAGAGGGATGGCGCATACAGGAAACCCCGGCGAGAGAGGCCGAAGGCCAATTCATGACCATGACTGATCCCATCGCAGACATGCTCACGCGTCTGCGTAACGCAAACTCGGCGTACCACGACTCCGTCGTGATGCCGCACAGCAAGATCAAGTCGCACATCGCGGAGATCCTCCAGCAGGAGGGCTTCATCACCGGCTGGAAGACCGAGGACGCCGAGGTCGGCAAGAACCTCGTTCTCGAGCTGAAGTTCGGCCCGAACCGCGAGCGCTCGATCGCCGGCATCAAGCGGATCTCGAAGCCGGGTCTGCGTGTGTACGCGAAGTCCACCAATCTGCCGAAGGTTCTCGGCGGCCTGGGCGTGGCGATCATCTCCACGTCCCACGGTCTCCTGACCGGCCAGCAGGCCAGCAAGAAGGGCGTAGGTGGGGAAGTCCTCGCCTACGTCTGGTAGTCGGGAACGGAGGAAAAGCTCATGTCGCGAATCGGCAAGCTCCCCATCCAGGTTCCCGCCGGTGTGGACGTCACCATCGATGGCCGCACGGTCGCGGTGAAGGGCCCCAAGGGGTCCCTCTCGCACACCGTCGCGTCGCCGATCGAGGTCACCAAGGGCGAGGACGGCGTGCTCAACGTCGTCCGTCCTAACGACGAGCGTCAGAACAAGGCCCTTCACGGCCTGTCCCGCACGCTGGTGGCGAACATGATCACCGGCGTGACCACGGGATACACCAAGGCGCTCGAAATCAGCGGTGTCGGTTACCGCGTCCAGGCGAAGGGCTCCAACCTGGAGTTCGCCCTGGGCTACAGCCACCCGATCGTCGTTGAGGCCCCCGAGGGCATCACCTTCAAGGTCGAGTCGCCCACGAAGCTCAGCGTCGAGGGCATCGACAAGCAGAAGGTCGGCGAGGTCGCCGCTAACATCCGCAAGCTGCGGAAGCCCGACCCGTACAAGGCCAAGGGCGTCAAGTACGCCGGCGAGGTTATCCGCCGCAAGGTCGGAAAGGCGGGTAAGTAAGCCATGGCATACGGAACAAAGATCGCCAAGGGCGACGCGTACAAGCGCGCTGCCATCAAGCGTCGCCACGTCCGTGTCCGCAAGCACATCTCCGGCACGCCGGAGCGCCCGCGCCTGGTCGTGACGCGTTCCAACCGCAACATCGTTGCGCAGGTCATCGACGACATCGCGGGCCACACGCTCGCCTCGGCGTCGACCCTGGACACCTCGATCCGCGGTGGCGAGGGCGACAAGAGCGCCCAGGCCCAGCAGGTCGGCGCGCTCGTCGCCGAGCGTGCCAAGGCCGCGGGTGTCGAGGCTGTCGTGTTCGACCGTGGTGGCAACAGGTACGCCGGGCGCATTGCCGCTCTGGCTGACGCCGCCCGCGAAGCCGGGCTGAAGTTCTGAGCCCCGGTTCCGGGACTAACGGACGTAACAGAGAGAGGTAAATCCAATGGCTGGACCCCAGCGCCGCGGAAGCGGTGCCGGTGGCGGCGAGCGGCGGGACCGGAAGGGTCGCGACGGTGGCGCTGCCGCCGAGAAGACCGCTTACGTTGAGCGCGTAGTCGCGATCAACCGCGTTGCCAAGGTTGTCAAGGGTGGCCGTCGCTTCAGCTTCACCGCGCTCGTCGTGGTCGGAGACGGTGACGGCACCGTAGGTGTCGGATACGGCAAGGCCAAGGAAGTTCCCGCGGCCATCGCCAAGGGCGTCGAAGAGGCCAAGAAGAGCTTCTTCAAGGTCCCGCGTATCCAGGGCACCATCCCCCACCCGATCACGGGCGAGAAGGCCGCAGGCGTCGTCCTGCTCAAGCCTGCTTCCCCCGGTACCGGTGTGATCGCCGGTGGCCCGGTGCGTGCCGTTCTGGAGTGCGCCGGCGTCCACGACATCCTGTCGAAGTCGCTCGGCTCCGACAACGCGATCAACATCGTGCACGCGACCGTGGAGGCCCTCAAGGGCCTGCAGCGTCCCGAGGAGATCGCGGCCCGCCGCGGTCTGCCCCTTGAGGACGTCGCCCCCGCGGCTCTGCTCCGTGCGCGTGCGGGAGCGGGTGCGTAATGGCTCGCCTCAAGATCACGCAGACGAAGTCGTACATCGGCAGCAAGCAGAACCACCGCGACACCCTGCGTTCGCTCGGGCTCAAGCGCCTGCACGACGTGGTTGTCAAGGAGGACCGCCCCGAGTTCCGCGGAATGGCTCAGACCGTCCGCCACCTCGTGACGGTTGAGGAGGTCGACTGACATGGCGGAGAACAACCCGCTGAAGGTCCACAACCTCCGGCCCGCCCCGGGCGCCAAGACCGCCAAGACCCGTGTGGGCCGTGGTGAGGCGTCCAAGGGTAAGACCGCAGGTCGTGGTACCAAGGGCACCAAGGCCCGTTACCAGGTTCCGGAGCGCTTCGAGGGCGGGCAGATGCCCCTCCACATGCGTCTCCCGAAGCTGAAGGGCTTCAAGAACCCGTTCCGCACCGAGTTCCAGGTGGTCAACCTGGACAAGCTCGGCGCTCTCTACCCCGAGGGTGGAGAGGTCACGGTGGCCGACCTGGTCGCCAAGGGCGCGGTGCGCAAGAACAGCCTCGTCAAGGTCCTGGGCCAGGGCGAGATCTCGGTGGCGCTGACGGTGACGGTTGACGCCGTCTCCGGCTCCGCCAAGGAGAAGATTGCCGCCGCTGGCGGCACCGTCACCGAGCTCGTCTGAGACGACTCGATGACCTGAACACCCAACCGGGGATGCCTTTTTGAAAGGGCATCCCCGGTTGGTCGTTCCTAGCGGGGCAGGGTCGCCGGTATGGTGGCGCTGCACTGTCGGTATTCAGCGTGGGGCGACCGCGCGACTACCGATCGACACATATACCGTCCATCGTCGAATTCTCAAGACCGTCACCTCTACGCAGACGCGCGGGGGTCGCAGGAGGCACCGTGCTCACCGCGTTCGCCCGAGCGTTCAAGACGCCCGACCTGCGCAAGAAGCTGCTGTTCACACTTGCCATCATCGTGGTCTACCGGCTCGGAACACACATCCCGATCCCCGGTGTCAGCTACTCGAACGTCCAGCAGTGTCTGGACCAGACGAAGACCAACCAGGGTCTCTTCGGTCTGGTCAACATGTTCAGTGGTGGCGCACTGTTGCAGATCACCATCTTCGCGCTCGGCATCATGCCGTACATCACGGCGAGCATCATCCTGCAGCTGCTGACCGTGGTGATCCCGCGGCTGGAAGCCCTGAAGAAGGAAGGGCAGTCCGGTCAGGCGAAGGTCACGCAGTACACGCGTTATCTGACCGTGGCGCTCGCGATCCTCCAGGGCACCGGTCTGGTGGCGACCGCCCGGTCCGGCGCGCTCTTCGGCAGCTGCCCCGTGGCCAACCAGATCGTCCCCGACCAGTCGATCTTCACCACCGTGACCATGGTCATCTGCATGACCGCGGGCACCTGCATGGTCATGTGGCTGGGCGAGCTCGTCACCGACCGCGGCATCGGCAACGGCATGTCGATCCTGATGTTCGTCTCCATCGCGGCCGGCTTCCCCGGCGCGCTGTGGGCCGTCAAGCAGCAGGGCAAGCTGGCCGGCGGCTGGATCGAGTTCGGGGCCGTGATCCTGGTGGGTCTGGCGATGGTCGGGCTGGTCGTCTTCGTGGAGCAGGCCCAGCGCCGTATCCCCGTTCAGTACGCGAAGCGCATGATCGGCCGGAAGTCCTACGGCGGCACGTCGACGTACATCCCGCTCAAGGTGAACCAGGCCGGTGTGATCCCGGTCATCTTCGCCTCGTCGCTGCTCTACATCCCGGGCCTCATCGTGCAGTTCAGCGGTTCGACCGCCGGCTGGGCGACCTGGATCAAGGACAACCTGGTCAAGGGTGACCACCCGGCCTACATCGTCACGTACTTCCTGTTGATCGTCTTCTTCGCCTTCTTCTATGTGGCGATCTCGTTCAACCCCGAGGAAGTCGCGGACAACATGAAGAAGTATGGTGGCTTCATCCCGGGCATCCGGGCTGGCCGACCGACCGCTGAGTACCTGAGCTACGTGCTCAACCGGATCACCTGGCCGGGGTCGCTGTATCTGGGTGTGATCGCTCTTGTCCCAACGATGGCGTTGGTGGGCTTCGGCGCGAACCAGAACTTCCCGTTCGGCGGGACGAGCATCCTCATCATCGTGGGTGTGGGTCTGGAGACCGTGAAGCAGATCGAGAGCCAGCTCCAGCAGCGTAATTACGAAGGGTTCCTCCGCTGATGCGTATCGTCCTCGTCGGACCGCCCGGGGCGGGCAAGGGCACGCAGGCCGCGTACCTTGCCAAGGACCTGGTCATCCCGCACATCTCCACGGGTGACCTCTTCCGTGCCAACATCAGTCAGGGCACGGAGCTGGGCAAGCAGGCCAAGGCGCTGATGGACGCCGGCGAGCTGGTCCCCGACGAGGTCACCATCGGGATGGCCCAGGAGCGGATGTCCCAGGCCGACGCGGAGGACGGTTTCCTCCTCGACGGTTTCCCGCGCAATGTCGTCCAGGCCCAGGCGCTCGACGCGTGGCTCAGCGCCGAGGGACAGAGGCTGGACGCGGTGCTGGACCTGGAGGTCCCCGAGGACGAGGTCGTGAAGCGGATCGCGGGACGGCGCATCTGCCGCAACGATTCGAGTCATGTGTTCCACGTCGAGTACAGCCGCCCGAAGAAGGACGGCGTCTGCGACATCTGCGGCGGCGAGCTCTACCAGCGCGGTGACGACACCGAGGCGACGGTGCGCACCCGGCTGGAGGTCTACCACACGCAGACCGAGCCGATCATCGACCACTACAAGGCCCAGGGCCTGGTGTCGACGATCTCCGCGCTCGGCAAGGTCACCGAGGTGACCGAGCGGGCCCTGGCGGCCTTGCGGGCCGACAAGGCCGACAAGGTCTGAAACAGGCAGCAGCAGTAGGTGTACGTACGGCCGCGGTGTCCCCAGGGCGCCGCGGCCGTACTGTTGAGCAGTTGGATCCGGTCAGAGGCGGAAGGCAATTTCGATGGTGGAGATCAAGACTCCCGAGCAGATCGCGAAGATGCGTGAGGCGGGGCTGGTCGTCGCCGCGATCCACGCCGCGACCCGTGAGGCGGCCGTGCCCGGCGCCACCACGCACGATCTGGACCAGGTGGCCCGCAAGGTGCTCGCCGACCACGACGCGAAGCCGAACTTCCTCGGCTACGGCGGGTTCCCCGCCACGATCTGCACCTCCGTGAACGAGGTCGTGGTGCACGGCATCCCGGACGAGAAGACCGTCCTCAAGGACGGCGACATCATCTCGATCGACTGCGGCGCGATCATCGACGGCTGGCACGGCGACGCCGCCTACACCGCGTTCGTCGGCACCGGACACGCCCCCGAGCTGGTCGAGCTCTCCCGGGTGACCGAGGAGTCGATGTGGGCCGGGATCGCGGCGATGAAGAAGGGCGGTAGGCTCGCCGAGGTATCGAAGGCGATCGAGGGCTACATCCGCCGCCAGCCCCGCCCGGCCTCCGGCAAGTACGGGATCATCGAGGACTACGGCGGCCACGGCATCGGCTCCGAGATGCACATGGACCCGCATCTGCTGAACTACGTCGACAAGCGCCGCCTCATCGGCCGGCACAACCCGAAGCTGGTCCCGGGCTTCTGCCTGGCGATCGAGCCGATGGTCTCGCTGGGCACACCCCGCACCCAGGTGCTGGAGGACGACTGGACGGTCATCACGACCGACGGAACCTGGTCCTCGCACTGGGAGCATTCGATCGCGCTGACCGACGAGGGCCTGCTCGTACTGACCGCGCCGGACGGCGGCAAGGCCAAACTGGCGGAGCTGGGTGTGACGACGGCCCCCGACCCGCTCGGCTGACCCGGTCGGCTTAAGGATCTTGACAGTGGGGCATCCTTCCCGGATTCGTCTTTATGGATGCCCTGACGTAGACTGACTCGTCGGCTCGCGTATACCCGTATGTCTTCATGCATGTCATGTCGGCCTGCGTGCTTTACGGAGCCGATCAAGGTAGCCGATTCGAAGGGCGAAGCGTGGCCAAGAAGCAAGGTGCCATCGAAATCGAGGGCACCGTGATCGAGTCCCTCCCGAACGCAATGTTCAAGGTGGAACTTCAGAACGGTCACAAGGTCCTAGCGCACATCAGCGGCAAGATGCGGATGCACTACATCCGTATCCTCCCGGATGACCGGGTCGTCGTGGAGCTGTCTCCGTACGACCTGACGCGTGGTCGGATCGTCTACCGCTACAAGTAGATCTTGCCCGCACCCCGCCTCGCGGCGCGGTGGTGGCACCGACCCGGAGAACCTGACATCCCATGAAGGTCAAGCCGAGCGTCAAGAAGATCTGCGACAAGTGCAAGGTGATCCGCCGTCACGGTCGGGTCATGGTCATCTGCGACAACCTGCGCCACAAGCAGCGCCAGGGCTGACGCACGACCTGCACCTCGCAGTTCTTCGCGCGACGCACGTAAATACGTACATACGCAGGGCCCGCCCAGCCGACACGGCGGGCGACACCTCCGGCGGGGGCCGGGGACCCGGAACAGCGGCTACGCATCGGTAGCCGCTTTCGTCCGGGAGAGGCTCTGCGGAAGACCCCCGATATCAACAGGAGCCATTGAATGGCACGCGTTTCAGGTGTTGACATCCCGCGCGAAAAGCGCGTGGAGGTTGCCCTCACCTACGTCTTCGGCATCGGGCGCACCCGGTCCAAGGAAGCCCTGGCCGCCACCGGTGTTGACCCCAACACCCGCGTTCGTGATCTGGCCGAGGAAGACCTGGTCAAGATCCGCGAGTACGTGGACGCCAACCTCCGCACCGAGGGTGACCTCCGCCGCGAGATCCAGGCCGACATCCGCCGCAAGGTCGAGATCGGCTGCTACCAGGGTCTGCGCCACCGTCGTGGGCTTCCGGTCCACGGCCAGCGCACCAGCACGAACGCTCGTACCCGCAAGGGCCCGCGTCGCGCGATCGCCGGTAAGAAGAAGCCGGGCAAGAAGTAGTCCTCAGCAGGGACGCTGTTCAGCGGTCTTCGCTGTAGGACCGATCACCTCCACTCCACCGGGAGTAAGACATGCCTCCTAAGGGCCGTCAGGGTGCTACCAAGAAGGTGCGCCGCAAGGAAAAGAAGAACGTCGCTCACGGGCATGCCCACATCAAGAGCACGTTCAACAACACGATCGTCTCGATCACGGACCCCTCGGGCAACGTGATCTCCTGGGCCTCCGCCGGCCACGTCGGCTTCAAGGGCTCGCGCAAGTCCACCCCCTTCGCCGCGCAGATGGCCGCCGAGTCGGCCGCCCGCCGCGCGCAGGAGCACGGCATGCGCAAGGTCGACGTCTTCGTCAAGGGTCCCGGCTCCGGCCGTGAGACCGCGATCCGCTCGCTCCAGGCCACCGGCCTCGAGGTCGGTTCGATCCAGGACGTCACCCCCACCCCGCACAACGGCTGCCGCCCCCCGAAGCGGCGTCGCGTCTGACGCTCCGGCGTCGGACTGTTCTCCAGGGTTACGCGGGCGGTACGGCCTCTTTCCGGCGTACCGCCCGTACTCTTGTAGAACTCGTACTCTTGTAGTACGTGCATCACAGCAGTACGCGCACCACAGCAACACCTTGGGGGCGTCAAATAGTGGGCGCCCACGACTGAAGGATCACCGCATGCTTATCGCTCAGCGTCCGTCGCTGACCGAAGAGGTCGTCGACGAGTACCGCTCGCGGTTCGTGATCGAGCCGCTGGAGCCGGGCTTCGGCTACACCCTCGGCAACTCGCTCCGCCGCACGCTTCTCTCCTCCATTCCCGGCGCCGCTGTCACCAGCATCCGCGTCGACGGTGTCCTGCACGAGTTCACCACCGTGCCGGGCGTCAAGGAGGACGTGACCGACCTCATCCTCAACATCAAGCAGCTGGTCGTCTCGTCGGAGCACGACGAGCCGGTCGTGATGTACCTGCGCAAGCAGGGTCCCGGCCTGGTCACCGCCGCCGACATCGCGCCGCCGGCCGGTGTCGAGGTGCACAACCCCGACCTGGTCCTCGCCACGCTGAACGGCAAGGGCAAGCTGGAGATGGAGCTGACCGTCGAGCGCGGTCGCGGCTATGTCTCCGCCGTGCAGAACAAGCAGCTGGGCCAGGAGATCGGCCGTATCCCGGTCGACTCCATCTACTCCCCGGTGCTGAAGGTCACGTACAAGGTCGAGGCGACCCGTGTCGAGCAGCGCACCGACTTCGACAAGCTGATCGTCGACGTCGAGACCAAGCAGGCCATGCGCCCCCGTGACGCCATGGCATCGGCTGGCAAGACCCTGGTCGAGCTGTTCGGTCTGGCCCGCGAGCTCAACATCGACGCCGAGGGCATCGACATGGGCCCGTCGCCGACGGACGCCGCGCTCGCCGCCGACCTGGCCCTGCCGATCGAGGAGCTGGAGCTCACCGTCCGGTCGTACAACTGCCTCAAGCGCGAGGGCATCCACTCCGTGGGTGAGCTCGTGGCGCGTTCCGAGGCCGACCTGCTCGACATCCGCAACTTCGGTGCGAAGTCGATCGACGAGGTCAAGGCGAAGCTGGCCGGTATGGGCCTCGCGCTCAAGGACAGCCCGCCCGGATTCGACCCGACCGCCGCCGCCGACGCCTTCGGCGCGGACGACGACGCGGACGCCGGTTTCGTGGAGACCGAGCAGTACTGACACACCTCCGGCCGGGACCCCGGGACTTCCGGGGCCCCGGCCGTGCACTTCCGGCGGGCAGCAGCCCGCCGGTAACTGACACCGGTACCTGATACGGCCGGTGCAGATCACAAGGAGAAACACCATGCCGAAGCCTGCCAAGGGTGCCCGTCTGGGCGGCGGCGCCGCGCACGAGCGTCTGCTTCTCGCGAACCTCGCGAAGTCGCTGTTCGAGCACGGCCGCATCACCACGACCGAGGCCAAGGCTCGCCGCCTGCGTCCGGTCGCGGAGCGTTTCATCACCAAGGCGAAGAAGGGCGACATCCACAACCGTCGCCTCGTGCTGAAGTCGATCACGGACAAGGGCGTCGTCCACACGCTCTTCACCGAGATCGCCCCCCGGTACGAGAACCGCCCCGGTGGCTACACCCGCATCACCAAGATCGGCAACCGTCGTGGCGACAACGCCCCGATGGCGGTCATCGAGCTGGTCGAGGCGCTGACCGTGGCCCAGGAGGCCACCGGTGAGGCCGAGGCCGCGACCAAGCGTGCCGCCAAGGACGCTGCCCCGAAGACCGAGGCCCCGGCCGAGGTCGTCGAGGACGCCAAGCCGGTCGAGGCGGAGTCGAAGGACGCCTGAGCCCACTGAGGCCAGTATTCTGAAGACAGCTGAACGGGCTCGTATCTCCCTCCGGGGCGGTGCGGGCCCGTTCTTCTTGTGGGGGGTGGGCGGCGCGGTGGTACGCGCCGCCGGGACGTGCGGCGGGGCGGGGTGCGTGAGGCTGAGAGGATGCGCTGGTGAGCGATGAGGTGGAACCCGGTTCGGTACGGGTGCGGCTGGACCTTGCGTACGACGGCAGGGACTTCTCCGGCTGGGCGAAGCAGAACGAACGGCGCACGGTGCAGGGCGAGTTGGAGTCCGCCATCCGTACGGTGACCCGGTCGGCCAGGACGTACGACCTGACGGTCGCCGGACGCACCGACGCCGGGGTGCACGCCCGCGGCCAGGTCGCCCAGGTCGACCTCCCGCGCGAGGTGTGGGAGGAGCACCGCGGGATGCTGCTGCGACGGCTGTCCGGGCGGCTGCCCCAGGACGTCCGGGTGTGGCGGGTGGCCGAGGCGCCGCCGGGGTTCAACGCCCGGTTCTCGGCGATCTGGCGCCGGTACGCCTACCGGGTGAGCGACCGGCCCGGCGGGGTCGATCCGCTGCTGCGCGGGCATGTCCTCTGGCACGACCGGGAGCTGGACCTGCCCGCGATGAACGCCGCTTCGCAGGCGCTCATCGGGGAGCACGACTTCGCCGCGTACTGCAAGAAGCGCGAGGGCGCGACCACCATCCGCACCCTCCAGCAGCTGCTCTGGGAGCGCGGCACGGACGGGATCGTCACCGGGACCGTGCGGGCCGACGCCTTCTGCCACAACATGGTCCGCTCGCTGGTGGGCGCGCTTCTCGCGGTCGGTGACGGGCACCGGCCGGCCGAGTGGCCGGGGGAGGTGCTGGCCGCCGCGGTGCGCGATTCCTCGGTGCGCGTGGTGCGGCCACATGGTCTGACCCTGGAGGAAGTGGGCTACCCTGCCGACGAGTTGCTGGCCGCCAGGAGCCGTGAGGCACGTAATATGCGGACGCTGCCGGGGGCCGGCTGCTGCTGAGACGGGGCGGCCGGACGGGCCCCGGGACAGCGCACACCGGACGGCGCCACGCGCGGAGCGGACCGGACAGCGCACACCGCCGACGTACGGAGGAGACCCGATGCCCCAGCCCTCCGCGGCCGGACCCTTCCCCCCGGAACCGACCCCTCCGGAACCCACTCCTCAGAAAGCGCCATCCCGGGAAGCGCCATCTCAGGAGCCCGCCCCCCAGGAGCCGATCCCCCCGGAGTGGGGCGCGCTGCCGCTGACCGTGGTGATGCCGACGTACAACGAGGCTGCCAGCCTGCCGCGTACCGCCGACGCCGTGCTGTCGCTGCCGCTGCCCGGCCTCCAGCTGAAGGTGGTCGACGATGCCAGCCCCGACGGGACCGGCCGGCTGGCCGACGAGCTGGCCGCCGGTTACAACGCGGCGGGCGCCCCCGGAGCCCGGCCGCGGATGACCGTGCTGCACCGCACCGAAAAGGACGGCCTGGGGCGCGCCTACGCGGCCGGGATGCTGGCCGCGCTGGACGAGGGCGCCGAGTACGTCGTACAGATGGACGCCGACGGCAGCCACCCCGCCGCTGTCGTGCCGCAGCTGCTGGGCACCGCCCTGGCGACCGGCGCGGGCTTCGTCGTCGGCAGCCGGTATGTCGACGGCGGCTCGCTGGACGAGGACTGGGGGCTGCACCGGAAGGTCCTGTCGCGCTTCGCCAACCAGTACGCGCGCACCATCCTGGACACCCGGATCCGTGACATCACCGCCGGTTTCAACCTGTGGCGGGCGCGGACGCTGCGCGCGGTGGACCTGACGACGCTGGGCAGCGCCGGGTACGGCTTCCAGGTGGAGCTGAAGTTCCTTGCCGTACGCCGCGGTTACAACGGTGTGGAGATCCCGATCCGCTTCGAGGAGCGCACCGACGGGGTCTCCAAGATGGACCTGGCGACACAGGTCGAGTCCGCGCTGCTGCCGCTGCGGCTGAGGCTGCGGCACCGGGGCGGCGGCGCGGCCGGCTGAGTCCCGGGCGGGGGCGGGTTCAGCCCGCCGGGGCGGTGGCCGCCGCCGAGGCCTGGGCCTGGCCGCGCGCCACGATCTGCCGGAAGGTGAACTCCGCGACGTCGTCGCCCGCCGTGAAGACACTGGCGTCGGACTGGGTGACGTTCTTGCCGCTGGTGAAACCGCCGACCGTGAAGTAGGCGTAACGGCCGTAGGCGTTGGCGGTCCTGCGGCAGACCGAGCCGTTGCGGCAGAAGGTGGGCACACCCGCGCCGTTGAGCGAGGCTATACCGCCGGCCGACTGCTTCATCGCCTTCCGGGCCTGCGCTTCGGTGTCGAAGACCGCGACACCGATGGTGACCGCGATGCCTCCGGTGCTGAACGTCGCCCGGATGACCTGCCCGCAGCCGTTGCCCACCAGCACCGACCCGAGCGCACCCTGGGTGACCGACGCGCAGGCGGTGGTGCGGTGCGTGGCCGCCTTCCGGTACGTGTGGTCGCCGACCGCGATCGTCGGGCGGGGGAAGAGGGTGGCGGCGCTGAGCGGGGCGGTGTCCTTCTTCGAGCTGGAGATGAACTCCTTGGGGTCGGGCGGCGGAGCAGGGGCCTTCGGCGTGAAGGACGGCAGCGCCTCGCCGCTCCTGGTCGGCAGCGCCTCGGGGGAGGGGAGGTTCTTGCCCGACGTACCGGATCCGCCGCCCGCGGCGACGACCACGGCCGCGACGAGGGATCCCACCACGGCGGTCGCCACGACCCCGCCACCGATCAGCAGCAGTTTCCTGCGCCGGCCGCGCGCGGCGCTCTCGTCGGCCATCGCCGCCCAGTCGGGTGTTCCGCCGGGGGCCCCACCAGGAGCCCCGCCGGTCCCGCCGGGTGTCCGGCCGCCCGGGGCCTGCCACCCGCCGCCCGCGCCGTTGCCGGCGTTGCTGTTGTTGTCGGTGTTCCGCTGCGAATCCCCCGGCCCCCAGGAGGGCCCCCCTTGCCCGAAGCTCATGCCGCGCATACTAATCGCGCTCCGCCGGGCCCGAGCCCCCAGGGGCACCGGAATCCGGTTGCCCTCCTGGGGCGGCCGTGGGCGACAATCCGGTGCATGGGACATCTTGAAGCGGGCCATCTTGAGTACTACTTGCCGGACGGGCGGGTGCTGCTCGGTGATGCCTCGTTCCGGGTGGGCGACGGAGCGGTGGTGGCCCTGGTGGGGGCCAACGGCGCCGGGAAGACCACCCTGCTCAGGCTGATCGCGGGGGAGATCCAGCCGCACGGCGGGACCGTCTCGGTGAGCGGCGGTCTCGGCGTGATGCGGCAGTTCGTCGGCTCGGTCCGCGACGACCGTACCGTCCGTGACCTGCTCGTCTCGGTCGCGCAGCCGCGGATCCGGGAGGCCGCCCGCGCCGTGGACGCCGCCGAGCACCTGATCATGACCGTCGACGACGAGTCGGCGCAGATGTCGTACGCGCAGGCCCTGAGCGACTGGGCCGAGGCCCAGGGGTACGAGGCCGAGACCGTCTGGGACATGTGCACCATGGCGGCGCTCGGTGTCCCGTACGACAAGGCGCAGTTCCGCGAGGTGCGGACGCTCTCCGGCGGCGAGCAGAAGCGGCTGGTCCTGGAGGCGCTGCTCCGGGGGCCCGACGAGGTGCTGCTCCTCGACGAGCCTGACAACTACCTGGACGTACCGGGCAAGCGCTGGCTGGAGGAGCGGCTGAAGGAGACCCGTAAGACGGTGCTCTTCGTCTCCCACGACCGGGAGCTGCTGTCGCGGGCCGCCGAGAAGATCGTGAGTGTGGAGCCGGGCCCCGCGGGCTCCGACGTCTGGGTGCACGGCGCCGGGTTCGACACGTACCACGCGGCCCGCAAGGAGCGCTTCGCGCGGTTCGAGGAGCTCAAAAGGCGCTGGGACGAGGAGCACGCCCGGCTGAAGGCGCTGGTGCTGCGGCTGCGGAACCAGGCGGCGAGCAGCCCGGACATGGCATCGCGCTACCGGGCCATGCAGACCCGCTTCCAGAAGTTCGAGGAGGCAGGGCCGCCGCCCGAGCCGCCGCGGGAGCAGGAGATCAGCATGCGGCTGCGCGGCGGCCGTACCGGTGTACGGGCCGTGACCTGCGAGAACCTTGAGCTGACCGGGCTGATGAAGCCCTTCTCGCTGGAGATCTTCTACGGTGAGCGGGTAGCGGTACTCGGCTCCAACGGATCGGGCAAGTCCCACTTCCTGCGGCTGCTGGCCGGCGACGACGTCGCGCACACCGGCCAGTGGAAGCTGGGCGCCCGGGTCGTCCCCGGCCACTTCGCCCAGACCCACGCGCATCCGGAGCTGCTGGGCCGCACCCTCGTCGACATCCTGTGGACGCAGCACGCCAAGGACCGCGGGGCTGCCATGGGGGTGCTGCGCCGGTACGAGATGGAGCGCCAAGGTGACCAGCTCTTCGACCGGCTCTCCGGCGGCCAGCAGGCGCGCTTCCAGATCCTGCTCCTGGAGCTGGCCGGCACCACGGCGCTGCTCCTCGACGAGCCGACGGACAACCTGGACCTGGAGTCGGCCGAGGCGCTGCAGGACGGGCTGGAGGCGTACGAGGGAACGGTGCTGGCGGTCACCCACGACCGCTGGTTCGCGAAGTCCTTCGACCGGTATCTGGTCTTCGGCTCGGACGGCGTCGTCCGCGAGACGACCGAGCCGGTGTGGGACGAGCGGCGGGTGGAGCGGGTGCGGTAGCCGGACCAGCCGTTTTGACCCATCCGGGGCGGCGCGGGTAGTCTCGTGGACTGTTATACGTATCGGCTGCGTCGTTCTCATGCGAAGGGCCCTTACGTAAGTTCCCTGGAGCAGTTACCAGTGGCTCGCATACGGGCAGCGTCCCGGCACTGTGAGCCCCAGCTGCATGATCGCTTCAGCGGTGACATGTGTCTGGACCCCATCCACTGAAGAAGCGAAGGCTACGAAGTGCGTACGTACAGCCCCAAGCCCGGCGATGTCACTCGCCAGTGGCACATCATCGACGCGCAGGACATCGTCCTGGGCCGTCTGGCGACGACCGCCGCCACCCTCCTGCGGGGCAAGCACAAGGCGATCTACGCCCCGCACATGGACATGGGTGACTTCGTCATCATCATCAACGCCGAGAAGGTCCACCTCTCCGGCAACAAGAAGACCCAGAAGATGGCGTACCGCCACTCCGGCTTCCCGGGTGGTCTGCGTTCCGTCCGCTACGACGAGCTGCTCGAGAAGAGCCCCGAGAAGGCCATCGAGAAGGCCATCAAGGGCATGATCCCCAAGAACACCCTGGGCCGTCAGGTGCTCTCGAAGCTGAAGATCTACGCGGGAGACCAGCACCCGCACGCTGCCCAGCAGCCCGTCCCGTTCGAGATCACCCAGGTCGCGCAGTAACTCCGGCCACCACCTAAGACGTAAAGAAAGATCTGAGGAGAATCGTGGCCGAGACCACTGCAGAGAACCCCGTGGCGGGCACCGAGGGCGAAGAGACCTTCGCCGAGGTGACCACCTTCGAGTCCGAGGTTCCCGTCGAGGGCGAGTACACCAGCGAGTCCCTCGCGGGCCGCTTCGGTGACCCGCAGCCCGCGGCCGGCCTGGGCCGCCGCAAGAACGCCATCGCCCGCGTCCGGATCGTCCCGGGCACCGGCAAGTGGAAGATCAACGGTCGCACCCTTGAGGACTACTTCCCCAACAAGGTGCACCAGCAGGAAGTCAACGAGCCCTTCAAGGTGCTCGAACTCGACAACCGCTACGACGTCATCGCCCGCATCTCGGGCGGCGGCGTCTCCGGTCAGGCCGGCGCCCTGCGCCTCGGCGTGGCCCGCTCGCTGAACGAGGCGGACGTGGACAACAACCGCGCCACGCTGAAGAAGGCCGGCTTCCTCTCCCGCGACGACCGTGCGGTCGAGCGCAAGAAGGCCGGTCTCAAGAAGGCCCGTAAGGCCCCGCAGTACAGCAAGCGCTAAACACGGCTTGCAGGGCCGTATGCACGACCCTGTTCGTACGTTTCGCCCCGGCGGCACCTTCTGTGCTGCCGGGGCGTTCGTTTATCGGGTCCTCCGGCGTATAACGGCACAAGACGTTCACAGCGCTCAGAGACCTGGGTATTCGGAATTTCTCGGAGCATCTTTCGGAGGACAGCAGTGGGACGACTCTTCGGCACGGACGGTGTGCGCGGTGTCGCCAACGTGGACCTGACGGCGGAGCTCGCGCTCGGCCTCTCGGTCGCGGCGGCGCACGTACTCGCCGAGGCGGGCACATTCGAGGGCCATCGGCCGAAAGCGGTGGTCGGACGCGATCCGCGGGCGTCCGGGGAGTTCCTGGAGGCCGCCGTCGTGGCCGGCCTCGCGAGCGCGGGCGTGGACGTCCTGCGCGTCGGTGTGCTGCCCACCCCGGCGGTGGCGTATCTCACCGGTGCGCTGGGCGCCGACTTCGGCGTGATGCTCTCCGCCAGCCACAACGCCATGCCGGACAACGGCATCAAGTTCTTCGCGCGCGGCGGCCACAAGCTCGCCGACGAGCTGGAGGACCGCGTGGAGAAGGTCTACGACGAGCACCGCACCGGCGAGCCGTGGGAGCGCCCGACCGGCGCGGGCGTGGGCCGGGTCCGCACGTACGACCAGGGCTTCGACCAGTACGTCGCCCACCTCATCGGTGTCCTGCCCAACCGGCTCGACGGCCTCAAGGTCGTCCTGGACGAGGCGCACGGCGCGGCCTCCCGGGTCTCGCCCGAGGCGTTCGCCCGCGCCGGGGCCGAGGTCGTCACACTGGGCGCCGAGCCCGACGGGCTGAACATCAACGACGGCTGCGGCTCGACCCATCTGGCGCTGATCAAGGCCGCCGTGGTCGAACACGGCGCCGACTTCGGCATCGCGCACGACGGCGACGCCGACCGCTGCCTCGCCGTGGACGCGTCCGGCGAGGAGGTCGACGGCGACCAGATCCTCGCCGTCCTGGCCCTCGCCATGCGCGAGGCGGGCACCCTGCGGCGGAACACCGTGGTGGGCACCGTGATGTCCAACCTCGGCTTCAAGATGGCCATGGAACGCGAGGGCATCGAGCTGGTCCAGACGGCGGTCGGTGACCGCTACGTACTGGAGTCGATGAAGGAGCACGGTTACGCCCTGGGCGGCGAGCAGTCCGGCCATGTCATCGTCCTGGACCACGCGACGACCGGCGACGGCACCCTCACCGGACTGATGCTGGCCGCCCGGGTCGCGGCCACCGGCCGCACCCTGGCCGAGCTGGCCGGTGTGATGGCGCGGCTGCCGCAGGTCCTGGTCAATGTGCCGGACGTGGACAGGACCCGGGTCGCCACATCGGCGGAGCTGCGGGCGGCGGTGACCGAGGCCGAACACGAACTGGGCTCGACCGGCCGCGTACTGCTGCGCCCCTCCGGCACGGAGCCGCTGGTACGGGTCATGGTCGAGGCCGCGGACATCGACCAGGCGAAGACGGTGGCGGCCCGGCTGGCCGACGTGGTCAAGTCGGCGCTGGGTTAGGGCTGTCCGGCCGGCGCGTTGCGCGTACAGCGCGTGCGGCGTCGGAGACCTGCCGTACGCGCAGCGCAGGGCACGGCGGGGGGCCAGGTCAGGACCGACCCGGCCCCCGCGCCCGGTCGGCCCCGCCTCAGTGCTGTGCCTGGCGGCGGCGTACCGACAGCAGGGCCTTCTGCGCCAGCAGCGTCAGCGTGCCCGCGACCACGATCCCGCCCAGGTTCGCGAGCAGCTGGCTGGCCGAACCCCAGGTCTGGGCGTAGTCGCCGTAGGTGAACGCCACCGCGGCGTTGGCCGCCGCCGGTACCGTCGTCACGGAGATGGCCACCCCGATCAGCGCCCCCGACTTCGCCGAGGTGAGCGAGAGCGTCCCCGCGATGCCCGCGAGGAACGCCACCACGAAGGACAACCGGTCCGGCTGCCAGACGAACGACGTGTTCGGGCGGTCCGCCTCGATCATCCGCAGGGTGAAGAGCCCCAACTCGTCCATGGCCCAGGCGAACCCGGCCGTCAGCACCATCGCGATCGCGAACCCGCCGATCAGCGCCCCCAGCGACCGCCCCACCAGGCGCGGAGCCCGCTGTACGAGCGCCGTCGAGATCCCCGCCAGCGGCCCGAAATCGGGTCCCACCGCCATCGCGCCCACGATCAGGATCGCGTTGTCGAGCATCACACCGCAGGCGGCCAGCATCGTCGCCACGGACATGAACGCCACATAGGTGACGCTGAACGTGGACTCCTCCTCGGTCGCCTGGGTCAGCTCCTCCCACAGCACCGCGTCGGAGCCTTCACCGGGCGCCTGGGCCTCGGCCCGGTCGGCGTGCTCGGAGAGCGTCAGGTCGATGTTCTCGGCCGTGACCGAACCGGTCCGGTCGATGCCGAGCCCGCGCAGCGCGTCGATCAGCCCGTCGCCCGCCTCCCGTGCCACATCGCACAGCACCAGGTCACCCTGCGGATCGCGGGCCGCCCCCGGCATCACCACGAGATGGGTGGTGCCCACCGTCTCCCCGATGAGGTGCAGCACCTCGTCGGTACGGTCGGCGGGCACGATCAGACGCAGATGCAGCACGCGGGCTCTCCCGGCGGTTCAGAGTTTGCGCAGCGAGAGACGCTGGACCTTGTGGTCGGGGCCCTTGCGCACGACGAGAGTGGCACGGCTGCGCGTCGGCGCCACATTCTCCACCAGGTTGGGGTGGTTGATGGTCCGCCACATCGTGCGCGCGTAGTCCAGCGCCTCGTCCTCGGGAACCTGGGTGTACTTCCTGAAGTACGAGGAAGGGTCCTGGAACGCGGTCGCGCGCAGCTTCCTGAACCGGTTCAGGTACCAGCTCTCGATGTCCTCGGCGCGCGCGTCCACGTACACGGAGAAGTCGAAGTAGTCGGCGAGGCCGATCCGGGTGCGGCCGTCGCTGCCGGGGAGCGCGGGCTGCAGCACGTTCAGCCCCTCCACGATGAGGATGTCGGGCCGGCGCACCGTCAGCCGCTCGTCCGGCACGATGTCGTAGATCAGGTGGGAGTAGACCGGCGCGGTGACCTCGTCCCTGCCGGACTTCACGTCGGCGACGAACCGGGTGAGGGCCCGGCGGTCGTACGACTCGGGGAAGCCCTTGCGGCCCGTGAGGCCGCGCCGCTTCAACTCCTCCATCGGATACAGGAATCCGTCGGTGGTGACCAGCTCGACGCGCGGATGCTCGGGCCAGCGGGCGAGCAGCGCCTGCAGCAGTCGGGCCACGGTGGACTTGCCCACGGCGACGCTCCCGGCGACCCCTATGACGAAGGGGGTGCCGTGCTGTGTGCCGTGGCCGTTGCCCGCGTCGCCCAGGAAGGTGTTGAGCGCCCCGCGCAGCCCGTCCGACGCCTGGACGTAGAGGTTGAGCAGCCGGGACAGCGGGAGATAGATGTCGCGCACCTCGTCGAGGTCTATGACGTCACCGAGTCCGCGGAGCTGCTCCACCTCGTCGGCGGTGAGCGGCAGCGGGGTCTTCTCCCGCAGGGCGCTCCACTCGGTACGGGTGAGGTCGACGTAGGGAGTCGCCTCCGGCCTGGGCCGGTGGGCGCTCCGCGGCGGCGGGGAGACCGGAGAGATCACCCGTTCATTGTGACGGCTGTGTGACACCACCGGCGGGTGGGGTGTGTCACTCGGGGGCTCCTGGGTGCGGGAGGGCCGGCCGCTGCGGGCTCTGCGGGCGGCTCCGCCGTAGGCTGCCGGGATGTGCGGAATCGTGGGGTACGTCGGCGGGCAGTCGGCGCTTGATGTGGTCGTCGCGGGTCTCAAGCGGCTGGAGTACCGGGGCTACGACTCGGCCGGCGCCGCGGTGCTCGCCGACGGCGGGCTGGCGGCCGCGAAGAAGGCGGGGAAGCTCGCCCATCTGGAGAAGGAGCTGGCCGAGCGGCCCCTGCCCACCGGAGGGACGGGAATCGGGCACACCCGCTGGGCCACCCACGGGGCGCCCGACGACGTGAACGCGCACCCGCATCTGGACAACGCCGGCCGGGTGGCCGTCGTCCACAACGGCATCATCGAGAACTTCGCCGCACTGCGCACCGAACTGACCGGACGCGGACATGACTTGGCGTCCGGGACGGACACGGAGGTCACGGCGCATCTGCTGGCCGAGGCGTACTCCTCGTGCGGGGACCTGGCGGAGGCGATGCGGCAGGTGTGCCGCCGGCTGGTCGGGGCGTTCACCCTGGTCGCGGTCCACGCGGACGAACCGGATCTGGTGGTCGGGGCGCGGCGGAACTCACCGCTGGTGGTGGGCGTTGGAGAGGGTGAGTCCTTCCTCGCTTCGGACGTGGCCGCGTTCATCGCCCATACGCGGTCCGCGATCGAGCTGGGCCAGGACCAGGTGGTGGAGCTCCGCCGGGACGGAGTGCTCGTCACCGACTTCGACGGGGCACCGGCCGACGTCGTCCGTCCGTACCCCGTCGACTGGGACGTCTCGGCAGCGGAAAAGGGGGGTTATGGCTCTTTCATGCTCAAGGAGATCGCCGAGCAGCCGAAGGCTGTCGCCGACACCCTGCTGGGGCGTATCGATACCGGCGGGCTGCTGACGCTCGACGAGGTACGGATTCCCGCCGCGGTCCTGCGCGAGGTCAACAAGGTGGTCATTGTCGCCTGCGGGACCGCGTTCCACGCGGGGATGATCGCCAAGTACGCCATCGAGCACTGGACCCGGATCCCCTGCGAGACCGAGCTCGCCAGCGAGTTCCGCTACCGGGACCCGATCCTCGACCAGCAGACACTGGTGATCGCCATCTCGCAGTCCGGCGAGACCATGGACACCCTGATGGCGTTGCGCCACGCCCGCGAGCAGGGCGCCAAGGCGCTGGCCATCTGCAACACCAACGGGTCGACCATCCCGCGGGAATCGGACGCGGTGCTCTATACGCACGCCGGGCCGGAGGTGGCCGTCGCTTCGACCAAGGCCTTTCTGACGCAGCTGGTGGCCTGTTATCTCGTCGCGCTCTATCTGGGCCAGGTGCGCGGTACGAAGTGGGCGGACGAGATCCGGGCCGTCATCCGTGAGCTGTCCGCCGTCTCCCGCCAGGTCGAGCGGGTGCTGGAAACCATGGAGCCGGTAAGGGAGTTGGCGCGGTCGCTCGCGGACAAGGACACCGTGCTGTTCCTCGGCCGGCATGTGGGGTATCCGGTCGCGCTGGAGGGCGCGCTGAAGCTCAAGGAACTCGCCTATATGCATGCGGAGGGGTTCGCGGCGGGCGAGCTCAAGCACGGTCCCATCGCTCTGGTCGAGGAGGACCTGCCGGTGGTCGTCGTGGTGCCATCGCCGCAGGGGCGGTCGGTCCTGCACGGGAAGATGGTCTCGAACATCCAGGAGATCCGGGCACGCGGTGCGCGGACCATCGTCATCGCCGAGGAGGGGGACGAGGCCGTCGTGCCGTACGCCGACCACCTGATCCGGATCCCGGCCACGCCCACCCTGCTGCAGCCCCTGGTCGCCGCCGTTCCGCTGCAGGTCTTCGCCTGCGAACTGGCGACCGCGCGGGGCAACGAGGTCGACCAGCCGCGCAACCTCGCGAAGTCGGTGACGGTCGAGTGAGTCGGGTGAGCTGGGTGGGCTGGGTGAGTCGGGTGAGTCGGGTGGATCGGGTGAGTCGGGTGGATCGGGTGAGAGGTGGCTGGTGATGGGGCGGTTGGTAATGGGGTGGCTGGTGAGGGGGTGGTCGGCCGTGGAGCGATTGGCGCGACTGGTGGTGGCCCGGCCGGTGGTGGTCCGGTGATCGTCGGGGTCGGGATCGATGTCGCGGAGATCGAACGGTTCGCCGCAGCGCTGGAACGGACCCCGGAGATGGCCCAACGGCTCTTCCTGCCCGAGGAGTTGCGGCTCCCCGGTGGGGAGCGGCGGGGAATCGCCTCGCTGGCCGCCCGGTTCGCTGCCAAGGAGGCGCTGGCCAAGGCGCTCGGCGCACCCGGGGGGCTGCGCTGGACGGATGCCGAGGTGTTCGTGGAGGAGGGGGGCCGCCCCCGGCTGCGGGTGACCGGCACGGTAGCGGCGCGCGCCGCCGAACTGGGCGTGCAGTCATGGCATGTCTCGGTCAGCCATGACGCGGGGGTGGCCTCGGCGGTCGTGATCGCGGAGGGGTGAGGGGTGAGGGGGCCGCGTGGGGTGAGGGGTTCGCAGGGGTGGGGCGAGCTGCATGGGGCGAGCCGCATGGGGTGATCGTCAGGGGGAAGTTGTCGTGCGTGTGGGGCCGGATGCAGGCGGCCCTGCGTACGGGGCCTCTGTGCGGGTGCGGGTGCGGGCGGGAGGGCGTGCGGCCGGGTGAGGTCGGCGTGGCGTGGGCCGCGGGCGGTTGAGAGCGGCGGGGCGACAGTGGAGGGTTGAGACATGCGTACTGCCTACAGCGTGGAAACCGTACGGACCGCCGAGCGCGAACTGATGGCGAGGCTGCCCGAAGGGGCCCTCATGCAGCGGGCCGCAGCCGGGCTCGCCGCCGCCTGCGCGGATCTGCTGGGGAAGGTGTACGGCGCCCGGATCGTCCTGCTCGTCGGGAGCGGGGACAACGGCGGGGACGCCCTGTACGCGGGCGCACGGCTGGCCCGGCGCGGCGCCGGGGTGGCGGCGGTGCTGCTGGCCCCCGACCGCGCCCACCAGGGCGGCCTGCGGGCACTGCTCGCGGCCGGCGGACGGGTCGACGACGTCTCGGTGGTCGGCCGGGCCGACCTGGTGATCGACGGGATCACCGGTATCGGCGGCCGGGGCGGGCTGCGGCCCGACGCGGTGGCCGCGCTCTGGGCGGTGTCCGACGCGGTGCCGGTGGTCTCCGTGGACCTGCCCAGCGGGGTGTCCGCCGACACGGGTGAGGTCGTCGGCGAGGCTGTACGGGCGGATGCGACCGTGACGTTCGGCGCGTACAAGCCCGCGCTGCTCATCGATCCGGCCGCCGAGTACGCCGGGGCCCTGCGCCTCGTGGACATCGGGCTCGACCTGCCCGTCGTACCGGACCTGGAGTCCCTGCAGTACGCGGATGTGGCGGAGCTGCTGCCGGTGCCGTCGACGGAAAGCGACAAGTACCGGCGGGGCGTCGTCGGCATCGTCGCCGGGTCGGCGCGCTATCCGGGAGCGGCCGTGCTGGCCGTGGCGGGTGCGCTGCGGGGCGGCGCGGGGGCGGTGCGGTATGTCGGGCCCGCGGCCGACGCGGTGATCGACCGGTTCCCGGAGACGCTGGTGCACGCGGGGCCGCCGTCGAAGGCGGGACGTGTCCAGGCGTGGGTCGTGGGACCCGGCCTCGGGGACGACACGTCGGTGGTCGGTGACCTGCTGGCATCGGACGTACCGGTACTGGTGGACGCGGACGGGCTGCGGCATCTGGACGCCCCGGCCGTACGGGCCCGGTCGGCGCCCACGCTGATCACTCCGCACGCGGGCGAGGCGGCCGCCCTGCTCGACGTGTCACGCGAGGAGGTCGAGGGGGCGCGGCTCACGTCGGCACGGGCACTGGCTTCGCGCTACGGGGCGACCGTCCTGCTCAAGGGTTCGACCACCCTCGTCGCGGCCCCCTCCGGCGACACACCGGTCCGGGTGAACCCGACCGGCACGCCCTGGCTGGCCACGGCGGGCAGCGGTGATGTGCTGTCGGGCCTGGCGGGATCGCTGCTCGCGGCCGGACTGGACGCCCGGGACGCGGGCTCCGTCGCGGCCTATCTGCACGGCCTGGCGGCACGCCGCTCTTCCGGCGGGGCCGCCGTGGTCGCCCAGGACGTGGCCGACGGGATCGCGGGGGCCTGGCGGGACGTCTGCGGGTGAGGGGTGAGGGGTGAGGGGTGAGGGGTGAGGGGTGAGGGGTGAGGGCGCCTGTCTCTCCCCCGTCCCCGCCTTGTCATTACCGTGCTGTCCGTCCAGCGCCGTCCGTTCCGTTCGGTTTCGCTTTCCCCTCGATTCGCTGCGTCCGGAAGGCTGCCCGCCCCCGTGTGCCGGGTGATTCGTCCCGTGTCCTGGGTGGGCCGGTCCGTGCCGGGGCGGTCCGCCGTCGCCGGGTGGGGGCCCGCGCTCTGAGAGACTGGGGCGCGATGACGGGGACGGACAGATGGCTGAGGCACGTAGATGACCGGGACGCGTAGTGACTGGGGCACCGAGCCGGCCGGAGCGCTGAGATGAGCGCGGCGACGACCGGGGAGCCCATGCGGGCACGCGCCGAGATCGATCTTGGTGCGCTGCGCGCCAACGTGCGCGCACTCCGGGCCCGAGCGCCCCGTGCCCGGCTCATGGCTGTGGTCAAGGCGGACGCGTACGGCCACGGCATGCTGCCCTGCGCCAGAGCCGCACTCGCGGCCGGAGCCGACTGGCTCGGCACCGCGACCCCGCAGGAGGCCCTAGCCCTGCGCGCTGCCGGAATCCGTGCCCGGCTGCTCTGCTGGCTCTGGACGCCCGGCGGGCCGTGGCGGGAGGCGATCGAGGCCGATATCGACGTGTCCGTGGGCGGCATGGGGGCGCTCGACGAGGTGCGGGCCGCGGCGCGGGCAAGCGGCCGCACGGCACGTATCCAGCTCAAGGCCGACACCGGTCTCGGCCGTGGCGGGTGCCAGCCCGCCGACTGGCCCGAACTCGTCGGCGAGGCTGTCGCAGCTGAGGCCGAGGGGCTGGCCGTGGTCACCGGGGTCTGGTCGCACTTCGCGTGCGCCGATGAGCCGGGCCACCCGTCCATCGCCGCGCAGAAGGACCGCTTCGACGAAGCCATCGCGTACGCCGAGAAGGCGGGACTCAGCCCCGAGGTCCGGCACATCGCCAACTCACCGGCCGTACTGACGCTGCCCGGGACGCAGTACGACCTGATCCGTCCGGGCGTCGCGCTCTACGGGATCTCGCCCGTCCCGCAGCTCGGCAGCGCCGCGGACTTCGGACTGCGCCCCGTCATGACGCTCAGCGCACGCCTGGCCATGGTCAAACATGTACCGGCCGGGCACGGTGTCAGCTACGGCCACCACTACATCACCCCGTCCGAGACCACCCTCGGCCTGGTCCCCCTCGGCTACGCGGACGGTGTCCCGCGCCACGCTTCGGGCAGGGGCCCGGTGCTGGTCGGCGGCAGAGTACGGCGGGTCGCGGGCCGGATCGCCATGGACCAGTTCGTCGTGGACCTGGACGGTGATGAACCGCCGGCGGGCGCCGAGGCGGTGCTCTTCGGGCCGGGCGACCGGGGTGAGCCGACCGCCGAGGACTGGGCGGAGGCCGCGGACACGATCGCGTACGAGATCGTCACCCGTATCGGGCCACGTGTGGACCGTGTGTACGTGAACGAGGAACCGGACGGTGAGCAGCCGGCCGGGTGACCAGGGGCGGGTCGGCGGACAGCGGGTCGGTGTGGGCTGGGTGGCGAGTGTTTCTGCCGTGAGCGTCCGGGCCGCGGAAGTTCAGTGGCCGGGGCACAAGCCGGGCTACGTGCAAGCCGGGCGATGCACAAGCCGGACTACGCACAAGCCGGACTACGCACAAGCCGGACTACGCACAAGCCGGACGATCATGAGCCGGACGACCAGGAGGAGAGCGGCATCGTGAGCGAGAACACCAGCGCGAATGTGGTCCAGGCCGCAGCGGCGGGCGTCGGCTGGCGAAGGGCCGGGGGCATCGCCGGCGCCGCGATCGGGGTACTCGCGGCCGGTGCGGCAGCGGGTGTGGCGGTCGAGCGGCTGACGGTCGGCCGCGGTATGCGCAAGAAGGCACGGCTCGCGCTCGACGCTTCGGGCCCGTACGGCTCACTGCGCGGCACGCCGGGCCGGGCGATCGCCGACGACGGCACGGAGATCTACTACGAGGTCGACACGGCGGACGAGGCCGATGCGCGCGACGCCTTCGAGCTGGGGCCGCCCGGGGACGCCACGGGGCAGGGCGGCGACGAAGCACCCGGCACGAAGCCGGGCGGGACCGGTGCGGCCGGGGCCTCGGGAGCGACCGCAGCCGGAGCGGCCGGCGGCGGTCGGGCGTCCGGGACATCTGCAAAAGGCCGGCCGGCCGGGGCGGCTGAGCGGCGTCCGGCCGGGCGCGGAGCGGCTCAGCCCGCCACTGTCGTCTTCTCGCACGGCTACTGCCTCAACCAGGACTCATGGCACTTCCAGCGCGCGGCGCTGCGCGGTGTGGTCCGTACCGTCCACTGGGACCAGCGCAGCCACGGCCGCTCGGAGCGTGGCCGGGCGCAGGCCGAAGGCGTACCGCTCACCATTGACCAGCTCGGCCGGGACCTGAAGGCGGTGATCGACGCGGCGGCGCCGGAGGGGCCTCTGGTGCTGGTGGGGCACTCGATGGGCGGGATGACGATGATGGCGCTCGGCGACCAGTTCCCCGACCTGATCAGGGACCGGGTGGTCGGCGCCGCCTTCGTCGGCACCTCCTGCGGGAAACTCGGGGAGGTCAGTTTCGGACTGCCGGTGGCGGGTGTGAACGCCGTGCGGCGCGTGCTCCCCGGCGTACTGAAGGCGCTCGGTACCCAGACGGAGCTGGTGGAGCGGGGGCGGCGGGCCACTGCGGACCTGTTCGCCGGGCTGGTCAAGCGGTACTCGTTCGGTTCGAAGGATGTCGATCCCGGCGTGGCCCGGTTCGCGGAACGGCTGATCGAGGGCACTCCGATCGATGTGGTCGCGGAGTTCTATCCGGCCTTCACCGACCACGACAAGGCGGACGCGCTGGCCGCGGACTTCGCCGAGGTGCCCGCACTCGTCCTGGCCGGCGAGAACGACCTGGTGACACCGAGTGCGCACAGCCAGATTATCGCCGATCTGCTGCCCGCGGCCGAGCTGGTCATCGTCCCCGACGCCGGGCACCTGGTCATGCTGGAGCATCCGGAGATCGTGACCGGCCGGCTGGTGGAGTTGCTGGCGAGGGCGGGCGCGGTACCGGCAGACGCTAACGTTGGCCTGTATGGAAGCCCCGCACAGCCCGGCAGCTGACACGGCCGCCGCCGCATTCGACATCCGTCTGACCATCGACTCCCCCGACCGTATGCAGGAGTTGGGCCGTCGCCTCGCCGTACTGCTGCGCCCCGGCGATCTGGTGATGCTCTCCGGCGAACTCGGCGCGGGCAAGACCACTCTCACCCGCGGCCTGGGCGAGGGGCTCGGCGTGCGGGGCGCGGTCACCTCACCGACCTTCGTCATCGCCCGGGTCCATCCGCCGCTGGGGGCCGGCCCCGCGCTGGTGCATGTGGACGCGTACCGCCTGGGCGGTGGGCTGGACGAGATGGAGGACCTCGACCTGGATGTCTCGCTGCCCGAATCGGTGATCGTGGTCGAGTGGGGGGACGGGAAGGTCGAGGACCTGTCGGACGACCGCCTCCGCGTGGTCATCGAGCGGGGCGTGGGCGACACGGACGACGAGCGGCGCGTGGTGACGGTCAGCGGGTACGGAGCCCGCTGGGCGGAGGAAACCCAGCGTGAGGAGTCCCAGCGGGAGGGGTCCCAGCGTGAGGCGATCCGACGGGCAGCCTCCCAGCCGGAGGAAACCCGGCGGGCGGAGACCCGGCGGGCGGGGCTTGAAGCGCTTCGGGCGCTGGGGGAGGGCTGAGCGAGGGAACCCGGGCGCTCGTCGGGCCGAGGAGGGGGTGCAGGCGTACGCGTCTGCGTATCCGGAAATTCACCCCGTACTTTCCGACAAGCCGTCGGCAAGGTGTTGCACAGATCCCACCGGCCGTGGTCACATGGATACCAAGACTTGGTTAGGTCTACCTAACCATGCCTGATCGAGGAGGCCGCCATGTCCGCATCGGAGACCGAAGCGAAGTCGCCGTCCCCCATGTCTATGCGCGATCTGCTCGCCTCCTGCGAGGCGGCGAACGCCGTGTCCACACCACCGCGGGCCCCCGAGCCGGAGCCTGCCCCCGTCACCGGGGAGCCTGAAGAAGAGCGTGACGCCGCGTAATCCGTATGGGTTAATGCTCGGCTGCGTCGGTCGGCCGTGGGCGGATGCAGGGATCACGCGGTTCGCGTGAAACGGGTCCGGGCGAGCAGAGCCGGGCGAGCGCGGCTGGGGCGAGTGGGGCTGGGGTGAGTGGGGGCAGTGCGCGGCCCGGAGTTGCAGAAGGTCATGGCGCCACGACGATCGCTTACGGCACCACGACGATCTTCGTACCGTACGTCGCGAGCGGCCACATCGCGTTGCCGTCCGCGCGCTTCATCCGGATTCCGCCGGTCTTCTGCTCGGGGTCGGGGCTGGCCATCGAGTTGTCCGTGGCCGCGCTGAAGCCGACCGTCACCCCGTTGACGCTGGCGAACCGCACCACGTGTTCGATCGGAACCCCGTCGGAGCCCACCGTGCTGCCTGTGCGCGAAGTCACCTGGTAGGCCCCTGGTCGCGGGCTGACGGCACTCGGCATGACCTCGAAGGTCCGTACGCCGGCACCGGTGTCGCTCACCAGCCACACCCGTTTCGCCGCCAGCGAGTACACGACGCGGGAGCCCGCACCCGAGCGCGGCGGCACCGCGTGGCTGTTCTGGTTTCCCGGCTTGGGAGTGCTCGACGGGCTGGCCGGGGAGGTCGCGGAGGACGAGGGCTTGGGGGCGGCAAGGCTGGCCGGGGCATTCGCCGACGCCTGGTAGGCGAGGAAGCCGACCACGGCAAGAGCTGCCCCGGTGAGCCCGGCCACGATTCCCGAGCTGCTCCTTGACACCTGACGCTCCCCATTTCTCGTACGTATGAATTCTCGGTGACGTTAGCAGCAGTGGGCTGACCGGACGGGGCGCCGTGCCTCCGTCCCGGGAGCCGTAGGCTGTTCGTGTGCTTCTGCTCGCCGTTGATACCGCCACGCCCGCCGTCACCGCAGCCCTCCACGACGGGACATCCGTGGTCGCCGAGTCCAGCCGGACCGACGCCCGCCGCCATGGGGAACTACTGCTGCCCGCCGTCGACCATGTCCTCGCCGAAGCCGGACTGAAGCTGGACGCCGTCACGGGCATCGTCGTCGGCGTCGGGCCGGGACCTTACACCGGGCTGCGGGTCGGGCTGGTGACGGCCGCCACATTCGGTTCCGCGCTCGGCGTGCCCGTGTACGGGCTGTGCACGCTGGACGGTCTTGCCTACGCGTCCGGGCTCGAAGGCCCCTTCGTTGTCGCGACGGACGCACGGCGCAAAGAGGTCTACTGGGCGCGGTACGACGGATTCCGCACACGGCTGGGCGAGCCCGCCGTGGACCGGCCTGCGGACATCGCGGAGCAGGTCGCGGGGGTGCCCGCGGTGGGGGCCGGCGCGCTGCTCTACCCCGACGTCTTCCCCGACGCGCGAGCTCCCGAGCACGTATCGGCGGGGGCCCTCGCGGCTCTGGCAGCCGAGAAACTGACGCGGGGCAGCGACGCCGACAAGGGCGGTGCCGACGCGGCAGAGACGGATGGACGCGACACGGTGACTGCTGAAGGGTTCCTTCCGGTCACGCCGCTCTATCTGAGGCGCCCTGACGCCCAGGTGCCCAAGAACTACAAGGTGGTCACCCCGCAGTGACAGCCGTACTGCGCGAGATGCGCTGGTGGGACATCGCGCCCGTGCTGGAACTGGAACACGAGCTGTTCCCCGACGACGCCTGGTCCGACGGCATGTTCTGGTCCGAGCTGGCCCACGCGCGCGGGCCGGCCGCGACCCGGCGCTACGTTGTCGCGGAAACGGACGAACGGATCGTCGGTTACGCGGGGCTCGCGGCCGTCGGCGGCATGGGCGACGTACAGACGATCGCATCGGCGCGGGATCAGTGGGGCACCGGCCTCGGCGCCGAGCTGCTCAGCGATCTCCTCAGACACGCCACCGCCTTCGAGTGCGCCGAGATCCTCCTCGAAGTACGGGTCGACAACATCCGTGCCCAGAAACTCTACGAACGCTTCGGCTTCGAGCCCATCGGCTTCCGCCGGGGCTATTACCAGCCGGGCAATGTGGACGCGCTCGTCATGCGCCTCGAACTGCGCCCGGAAATGGGCCTCGCACAAGGAACAGAGATCCATGGCTGACGAACCTGTCGTACTCGGTATCGAGACCTCCTGCGACGAGACGGGGGTCGGTATCGTCCGCGGTACGACGCTGCTGGCGGACGCCGTCGCTTCGAGCGTCGACACGCATGCCCGTTTTGGCGGCGTGGTCCCGGAGATCGCTTCGCGGGCGCACCTGGAGGCGATGGTTCCGACCATCGAACGCGCCCTCAAGGACGCCGGGGTCGCCGCGAGGGATCTCGACGGCATCGCAGTGACGGCGGGACCCGGTCTCGCGGGGGCGTTGCTGGTCGGTGTATCGGCGGCGAAGGCGTACGCCTACGCGTTGGGTAAACCGTTGTACGGCGTCAACCATCTGGCATCCCACATCTGTGTGGACCAGCTGGAGCACGGGCCATTGCCCGAGCCGACCATGGCCTTGCTGGTGTCCGGCGGACACTCGTCGCTGCTGCTGGCGCCCGACATCACTGCGGATGTCCGGCCCCTGGGCGCGACGATCGATGACGCGGCCGGCGAGGCCTTCGACAAGATCGCGCGCGTGTTGAACCTCGGCTTTCCGGGCGGCCCGGTCATCGACCGGCTGGCCCGGGAGGGAGACCCGAAGGCGATCGCGTTCCCCCGCGGGCTGACGGGGGCACGGGACGCGGCGTACGACTTCTCGTTTTCCGGGCTCAAGACATCGGTGGCGCGCTGGGTCGAGGCGAAGCGGGCGGCAGGCGAGGAGCTTCCCATAAGAGACGTGGCGGCGTCGTTCCAGGAGGCGGTCGTCGATGTCCTCACGCGTAAGGCTGTACGTGCCTGTAAGGACGAGGGTGTCGACCACCTGATGATCGGTGGTGGTGTCGCCGCCAATTCCAGGCTGCGGGCGCTCGCCCAGGAGCGCTGCGAGCGGGCCGGCATCAGGCTGCGGGTGCCGCGCCCCGGGCTGTGTACGGACAACGGGGCCATGGTTGCGGCGCTCGGTGCCGAAATGGTGGCGCGGAACAGGGGGGCGTCGGACTGGGCCCTGTCTGCGGACTCGTCGCTGCCGGTGACGGACCCGCATGTGCCGGCGGTGGCATCGGATCAGGCGGCGGGAACCGGGCATGCCCAGATGGACGGTGACCCGGGGCATGGGCAAACAGGCGGCCACGGGCATGGTGGCGGGCACGTACACGACCATGACCACGTCCACGAAATCAGCAAGGACAACCTCTACTCATGACCGTCGCGCTGATGTGGGAGGCCCGTGCGGTCGATGGGCGGGGTGCTGAACTGCTGGAGTGGGTACGGCAGCAGGCAGCACAGGCACAGGCGGTGGCTCTCGGCGCCGACATGGACGCTACAGAGGGCCCGCTGCGCCGCGAGTTTCTGCGTGCCCCTCAGGACCGAGTGCTGGTCCTCACCTGGTGGGACGCGCCTTACGATGCGGACCTGCCCGAACTACCCGAACCCGACGCCGGTTTGATCACACGGGCGGTCCACCGTTGGCGTTTTGAATCGGTAGGGGTGGAGTAGGACCGCTGTGGCTGTGCTGTCCTGCTGCCATTCCTACTCCGCGTAGTTGCGCGGCGTGTTCAGGTAGACGTGGCCGGTCGGGCTGACCCAGGTGGTGATTCCGGTGACTGAGTCCCGTGTGACAGTCCAGTTGCCCCGGTGCTTCATGAGGTGGTGGCGACGGCAGACCGGGATGAGATTTTCCGGGACTGTCTGCCCGCCTGATTCGGGACGGTCGTGATCGAACTTCTTGACGTGGTCAAGGTCGCATCGCTGTGCTGGCATGCGGCAGGACGGGAAGGCGCACTGCTGGTCCCGGGCGACGACATGGCGTTCAGTTTCGGCGGTGGGGCGGTAGGTGGTGGGGTCTGTCTTGATGAGTAGCCCTGTTCTGGGGTGAGTGATCAAGCGGCGCCAGATCGTCCCCTCGGCGAAAGCGAGGGTGCGGGCCTGTGTGGCGGTGATGGGGCCGTAGCCCTTCAGTTCCGCTGGGTCTTCGCTCGCGCCGATCAGTACGTCAAGGGGCACGGTGACGTGCACCAGGGCGGTAGGGGCAGCGGAATAGTGCCCGGAGAGGCCTTGGGGGGCCTTGGGGTTCGCGGGCAAGTTCGAACCGGTCGGCAGTACCGGGCGGTTGAGGATGAGATCAGCCAGGGCGTCCACTCGACGCTGGCTCAGGGTGCGGTTGTCCACGACGAGGGTGGTGGCGTGGGCGTCGACTGCTTGGTCGAAGCGGGCTCCGAGCTCCGCAGGTACGGTGGCGCCCCAGGTGACCATGCCGTCGTCTTGCGGATAGCGGACGATCTCCCGCTCTTTCGTGCGCAGTTCCAGTCGGCGTTGGTAGCCCTCGGGGTCCGCCTTGATCACCTGACGGCGCAGCGCTCGGGAACTCTGGCCGGTGGCCTGGGTGGGCATCCTCGTCGCCATGGCCGACTCGACTCGGGCGGCAGCCTGTGGTTCGAGAACCCGGCAGGCGTTGGCGAGATTCCTGGCCTGCATGTAACAGATCTCTCCGCCTTCGAGCAGGCCGAGCGTCCCGGCGTACCGGCCGGCCAGTTCCTTGGCGATCTGAAGCCGCTCGGTGGCGGTGGAGTTGCTGATGCGCAGTGCACACGCCACTTCTTCGGTGGCGTAGTCCCCGTGGTTCAGGAGTTGGGTGTCGACATCGCTCTCACCGGTGGGCGCTGCCTCGGCATGAGCGGCGATGTCCGCCAGCAGATGGACTTGGCGGGCAGCGAACCATGCTGCGTGGCGCTCAAGGACGGCCAGGGCGTCGATACGTCCGCGCGGTGACAGTTTCTTTGTCTCCAGGGATCCGAGCAGCGCAGCAGTCTGGGCTGACGGGGCTGTTCCTCTTAGATGGGCGGCCCAGTCATCCGGTGTCTGGGGTCCGGCTGCGACAGATGGAACTGACGGGGCTTCCGGTCCTGGTCCCGGGGGTGATGCTGCTGCCGGTGTTGACGGTGTTGTCGGCGCCGACCGAGTTGGTGGAGTTGAAGGAGCGGGTGGATCCGGCTGGTCTGGTGAGCCGGGCAGTCGGAGCTGGACGTTTTCGTCCGCCCCGTCCGCCCCGTCCGGCCCTTTCGGCGTGACTGGCTCGGCCGGTTCGTTTACCCCGCCCGTCGACATGCTCAGTGGCTCGTGTTCGCTGGATGAACTGAACGTCCCGGATGAAGCAGGTGATTCAGACTCAGCTCTGTCCAGTACAGCGGTCCGGGAGCCATACGTCAGCCGGGCGGTCTCGATTCGGCTTACGCGGATGGGCCGAGTGGCCCGGCTGGTCCCTACCTTTTGGCGCGTCTGATCAGTCTGGATGGTCATGGCCCACACCCCCGTGATTGGCCTCAACTCTCGCCGTCCCCTTTGGCAAGTCGTCTCCCTATCGTTACTCACTCTCTGTAGTAATGCCAGCTCGCTGCGGGCTTTCACTCGTATGAATGGCAGATCCGGAGGATGGAACTCAACATCTCGACCTTGTCGTAGCCATAGATGAGAGGTGTCGGACGCTCGCCCGTAGGGCATCTTTCGGGTGTAAGGGCAGGGGGCAGCGGGGTTCATCGTCCGCAGGTGTCCGGTCAGGCCGCGCGGGTGTGACCGTAAGGCCCACCGGTCTGAGCAGGTGTTGTTCGGTCTGGCCAGTTGCGCCCAGTCCGGAGTGGAATGGATTCAGCCGAGCCGTCTTCCCTCTACGCTGTGGCGCCATGCCTCCCACATCGCCCGCCATGGACCTCGACCCCGCCCGTCGTGCCGCCTTCGCTCAGGAACTGCAGCGCGCGCTCATGGCGCAGTGCGCCGGGTCGGTGGCAGCGTTGCGTGGGTCGCTTGCCCGGGGGACATCGGATCCGTACAGCGACATTGACATTGCCTGGATGGTGCCCAGTGCGCAGTTCGATACCTGTGTGGCTGCCGTCGAGCGCTGCCTGGGGGCAGTGCGAGCAGTCGTCTCGCTGCGGAGCGATCCCGATGTGCGACGGTCCTGCGGTCGAAGGCTGTTGTTCCTGGCCTTCCGGGATATGCCGCTGTTCTGGCGGCTGGATCTGGAGATCACGACATTGTCTTCTGAGCCGGCCGAGCCGGCCGAGCCGGCCGAGCTGGCTGGAACGGCCGGAACGGTCAATCGTGTCGGCGTGGCCGGGCCGGTCAGTCGGGTCAGCCCGGCCGGCCCGGCGGGAGGAAGTAGCCCTCGGGGGCAGGTGCAGGCGCAGATATCGGGAGACGGCGCATCAGCAGGGCTGGGAGACCCCGAGTGGTCTCTTGCGACCAGTGCGCTCGCCAATGCAGTGGCGGTCGTCAAGGCAGTGCTCCGCGGGCAGCCGGAGGTGGCAGCGGGACTGCTGAAGCGCGGTCTGAGCCGGGTCGGTGCCGGAGGGCCGGCGAGCGGCCGGTGGCGGGCGGACGTCATTCGGCTCGCCGACGCGGCCGCCTGCCACGAGCCCGCTCAGCGCCCCCTCGCCGATCAAATCAAACGTCTCGCGGCCGAGCTGCTGCCGGAGTGACCACCCGGAGCGCGACCGGCACCCGGACGGCGTACACCGGCTCTCACCTGTGCCACCCGTCCCGTGCCGCCCCCCTGCGGTGTGCACTCCACGGCACCGCGGCCCCCAGGCCCCCCGCCCCCTCGGCAATCACCTCTGCCCGAATCCCCCCGGGCCCCCACCCACTCTCAGGAGCAACTGGTCCCGTAAGCCGGCACTTTCCCGTCCAGCAGATAGGCGTTCGCCCTGCCGTCGATGCACGCGCTGCCGTTTCCGTACGAGCAGTGGCCCTCGCCGCCCTTCCAGGTGACCAGCACTCCGACTCCCTTCCCGAGCCGCCGCGCCATGGCCTTCGCCCCGCCGTACGGGGTGGCGGGGTCACCCGTGTTGCCGATGACCAGAATCGGCGGCGCGCCCTTCGCGCTGACCTCCATATGCTTCATTGCCCCCTTGACCGGCCAGTACGTGCACTGGTTCAGGGCCCACGCGAACTGTGCGCCGAACAGCGGCGACGCCTTCCGGAAGGCGGGCAACTGCCGTTCGATCTCCGCCTTCCCCACCGGGACGCCGAAGTCGGCGCAACTGGTGGCCGCGAAGACGTTGTTGCTGTTCGAGTAGTGCCCCTTGGCGTCGCGACCCGTCATGCTGTCCGCCATCGTGAGCAACGGCGCGGGGTTGTGTGTACGGAGGTACACGGCGACCGCGTTCGCCATGCGCGGCCAGCCGGAGTCCGGTGAGTACAACGCGCCCTCGATCGCCGTCAGGGCGAGCGAATCGGTGAGCGTGCGGCCCGTCCTCGCGCCTGCGGGGTGCTTCTCCAGGCCGGTCACCAGATCGGTGAGTACCTTCTCCACCCCCTCGGGGGTGGAGCGGTGCAGCGGGCAGAGATACGTGGCCGCGACACAGGAACGCGCGAAGTGGTCCAGCGCCAGCTGAAAGCCCTTCAGCTGGTACAGGGCCCCTTGCGTGAAGTCCTTGTCGGGGTGCATGACGCCGTCCAGCACCGCACGGCCCACCTTCCCGGGGAAGAGATGGGCATAGGTCGCGCCCAGCTCCGTGCCGTACGAGAAGCCGTAGTAGTTCAGCTTCCTGTCGCCCACGGCCGCACGAATCCGGTCTAGGTCCCTGGCCACATTGGTGGTCGTCAGATACGGCAGGAGAGGGCCGGACTTCTTCGCGCAGTGCGCCGCGAAGTTACGGGTCGCGTCCATCCACTGCCGGACCTCGGTGGGGGTGTCGGGCGTGGAGTCGACCGAGTTGAGCGCATCGGTCTCCCGGTCGGTGAGACAGTTGACGGGCTCGCTGTTGCCGACTCCGCGCGGATCGAAGCTCACCAGGTCATAGCGGGTGTTGAGCTTCGCGAACGTAGGCGTGAAGGCAGGCAGCGTGTCGACACCGGAGCCGCCGGGGCCGCCGAAGTTGTAGATGAGTGAACCGATGCGCTTGCCGGGCCCTGTCGCGCGATGACGGATCAGTGCCAGCGGGATCGTTTTTCCCCCGGGTTTGGTGTAGTCGAGGGGAACGTTCAGCGTGGCGCAGGTCCAGCCGGAGCCCGGCGCCTTTCCCCCGCCCTGCGCCTGGGAAGGGGCGGGGCACGTGGTCCAGGCCGACGGGGCCGGGGCCGGAGGCCTGGCGACGGCGCCCTCGGCCGTCGACGGGGTGTCAGCTGCTGTCGGCGTGTCAGCAGGCGACGCTGTGGCAGCAGGCGGGGCCGGTACGGCCGCGACCGCCGGCCCGCCAAGCAGCAGGGAAGCGGCAGCGGCGCACCCCACAGCACGGCCGAATGCACGACGAGGCACGCCGATCCATGTCTTACGGGGCGGCTCGTGGGCGGGAGCTGCCGGAGGCGGCGTACGGAACGACGTACGCAGCGACGACAGGAACAGTGTACGAAGCGGTGCGGGGTCGGGCAGGGGGAGCAGTGCGGGGCCGGGCGGGGAGAGCGGCGCGGGGCCGGGCGCGTGGAATCGTGCGGGGAGGGACGAGCGGAGCGACAAACGCGCCGACAGGCGCGATGGCTTACGAGGCGTCATATTTTCATCCTCTGACGACCCGTCGGATACCGCCTGGCACACGGGCCGTACGGGGGACAGGCAGACAGTGGCCGATCGCCCGGCCCGCCCGACTTCAGCAAGCCGACCCCACTACCCCCGACCCCACTACCCCCGACCCCACCACCCCTGACCCCACCACCCCCGTTCCAGCACACCCGCCCCCAGCACGCCCAGGTTGCCCGCCGGGGCAATTCGGATCCGGATTGCCGACCGGCTCTTCGGCGCTTGGTGCCTGTACGCGTAACCTTGAAGGATGGAACGCACGGGCCGGGGGGAAGGGCCGCAAGTGAGCTGGTTCTGGTGGGTGTTCATATTCTTCATGGTCGGCGGCTTCGGCTGGGTCGCGGATACGGGCCGCACCGCGCTGCGCACTCGCCATGAGCGCCGGATGGAGCGGCTGGAGACAGCTGAGCGGGAGCGCAGGGAGATCGAGGCGGCGAACAAACCGCCCGAGCCGGTCTGCGGCTGCACACACCACCTCGCCAAGCACGACCGGCAGGGAAAGTGCCATGAGACCGTCGAAGTACCGATGTCCTGGGATGAGAACAAGAAGCCGCTGAGCTTCGAGCCAGGGGTTTGCAACTGTCAGCAGTACGTGGGTCCGCAGCCGTTGTCCCAGGTGTACGCGGAAGATCTGACCGACCTGGCCTGACCGACCTGGCCTGACCGGCCTGCCACGACCGGCCGCCGACCGGCAACGCCGGCCCTGCTTGACGGGGCCCTGGCTGATGAGACCCGGCTTGACGAGGCCCACCCCCGGTGGAGAGAGCCGAAGGGACACAGGGAGCAGCGTCAGGCCCTGTCGCTCCGACAGGCCCTGTCGCCCCGTCAGGAACCGGCAGGCTGCCCGATCAGCATCATCGGCGCGCCCGCGACCCGGGTGAGGATCACGGTGGCCGCGTTGGGTCCCTGGGGCTTGACCCGGCGGCGTACCTCCTCCGGTTCGACTGCCGAGCCGCGCTTCTTGACCGTGAGGTTCCCGACTTCCCGCTCTCGCAACAGGGCTTTCAGCCTTTTCAGGCCGAAGGGGAGTTCATCCGTGATCTCGTAGGCCGTCGCGTACGGCGTCGGGCGCAGTTCGTCCGCCGTGATGTAGGCGATGGTCTCGTCGATGAGCCCGCCGCCGAGCTCCTCGGCCACCTCGGCGACGAGATGGGCGCGGATGACGGCGCCGTCCGGTTCGTACAGATACCGGCCCGGCGTCCGTACTTCGGGGTCGGGGAGTCCGCGGTCTGTGAGGGTGGCTCCTGACGGAAGCAGGGTGGCGCGGCGCAGCCCCGGTTCCGTGCCGAACCAGAGGACCGCTTCCTTGACGTCACCGCTGTCGGAGATCCACTCCGCTTCGGCGCCACTGGGGACCATCTCGTGCGGGATGCCGGGAGCGATCTTGATAGCGCCCGCTGTCCCGTGCGACGGACCGGAGGCGATTCGGTCGGTCACTGCACCCGTGGCCCAGGACAGCGGCGGTGAGTACGCCTCGGGGTTGAAGATCCGGCCCCGCCCGCCACGCCGTGCAGGGTCGACGAAGACCGCTTCGTACGGATCTGTGACGACCTGTGACACATCTGTGCACCGCACCTCGATCAGGCTGCTCAGCCCGAGGACGGCGGCGTTGGCCCGTACGACTTCGGCCGTCAGCGGATCACGGTCGACCGCCAGTACGGAGATCCCGGCGCGGGCGAACGCCAACGCGTCCCCGCCGATACCGCAGCACAGGTCGGCGACGTTGCGTACGCCCAGGCCGGCGAAGCGGCGGGCGCGGTACTCGGCGACGGATTTACGTGTGGACTGTTCCACGCCGTTGGGCGTGAAGAACATCCGGTGCGCGTCGTCGGCGCCGAATTTCGGGACGGCCCGCTGCCGCAGGCGCGCCTGGGCGAGGGCCGTGGAGACCAGCTCGGTGGGGTACGTGCGGCGCAGCCGGGTGGCGACGGCCAACTCCTGGGAAGGGTCGTACTCCCGTAGCGAGGCGAGCAGGGCGGCGCCCTCATCGGTGAACAGCGTGGTGAAGGCGTCGAGGTCGGTCACCCGTCCATTGTGGGTGATGCGGTTCATGTGGTTCGTGTGGGTGATCCGGGTGGCTTCGGGTAGTGCGGATGGTGCCGGATATGGGGGCCGGATGCGGTGGGGGCGGTGCCCGGCGTGGTGCGGGCGGGCGCAGCCGTACGTCCGGTGAGGCCTTGAGTGGTACACGGCGCACGGCGCACACCACACGGCACACGACGCCCCCGGCCGGGGCCGGGAGGAGGAAGCCGCAGCAGACATGGCCGGGGCTCATTGGCACTCCGCTTGACCGAGTGCTAACTGCCGTCCTAGTCTCAGTTCTGGCACTCCCCACGGGAGAGTGCCAAATCTGGCGACGGGCCGGTCCGGCACCCGCGACGACGGATCCATCCGGTCGCCACTCAGACAGTTCACCCCGTGAGATCTCCGAAGGGGGAGACCGGATCGTGTCGACAACCAGCTCCAAGGTTGCCATTAAGCCGCTCGAGGACCGCATTGTGGTCCAGCCGCTCGACGCCGAGCAGACCACGGCCTCCGGCCTGGTCATTCCGGACACCGCCAAGGAGAAGCCCCAGGAGGGCGTCGTCCTGGCCGTGGGTCCGGGCCGCTTCGAGAACGGCGAGCGTCTTCCGCTCGACGTCAAGGCCGGCGATGTCGTGCTGTACAGCAAGTACGGCGGGACCGAGGTGAAGTACAACGGCGAGGAGTACCTCGTCCTCTCGGCTCGCGACGTTCTCGCGATCGTCGAGAAGTAATTCACCGACGTATTTCTTGATCTGCGCCCCTGGCCCCGCATCTGCTGTGTTCGCACAACGAGTGACGGGCACCCGGGGGCGCAGTTCGTTTTGAGAGGACTGAATCAGCTCCATGGCGAAGATCCTGAAGTTCGACGAGGACGCCCGTCGCGCCCTTGAGCGCGGCGTCAACAAGCTTGCCGACACGGTCAAGGTGACGATCGGCCCCAAGGGCCGCAACGTCGTCATCGACAAGAAGTTCGGCGCTCCCACCATCACCAACGACGGTGTCACGATCGCCCGTGAGGTCGAGCTCGACGACCCGTACGAGAACCTCGGTGCGCAGCTGGTGAAGGAGGTGGCGACCAAGACCAACGACATCGCGGGTGACGGCACCACCACCGCCACCGTGCTGGCCCAGGCGCTGGTCCGCGAGGGTCTGCGCAACGTCGCCGCCGGCGCTTCGCCCGCCTCCCTGAAGAAGGGCATCGACGCCGCGGTCAAGGCTGTGTCCGAGGAACTCCTCGCGACCGCCCGCCCGATCGATGACAAGTCCGACATCGCCGCTGTCGCCGGTCTCTCCGCTCAGGACAAGCAGGTCGGTGAGCTCATCGCCGAGGCCATGGACAAGGTCGGCAAGGACGGTGTCATCACCGTCGAGGAGTCGAACACCTTCGGCCTGGACCTGGACTTCACCGAGGGCATGGCCTTCGACAAGGGCTACCTCTCGCCGTACATGGTGACCGACCAGGAGCGCATGGAGGCCGTCCTCGACGACCCGTACATCCTGATCCACCAGGGCAAGATCGGTTCGATCCAGGACCTGCTGCCGCTCCTTGAGAAGGTCATCCAGGCGGGCAGCTCCAAGCCGCTGCTGATCATCGCCGAGGACGTCGAGGGCGAGGCCCTGTCGACTCTGGTCGTGAACAAGATCCGCGGCACCTTCAACGCGGTCGCGGTCAAGGCCCCCGGCTTCGGCGACCGCCGCAAGGCGATGCTCGGCGACATGGCCACCCTCACCGGTGCCACGGTCATCGCCGAGGAGGTCGGCCTCAAGCTCGACCAGGCCGGTCTCGACGTGCTGGGCACCGCCCGCCGCGTGACCATCACCAAGGACGACACCACCATCGTCGACGGCGGTGGCAAGGCTGACGAGGTCCAGGGCCGCGTCAACCAGATCAAGGCCGAGATCGAGTCCACGGACTCCGACTGGGACCGCGAGAAGCTCCAGGAGCGCCTCGCGAAGCTGGCTGGCGGCGTGTGCGTGATCCGTGTCGGTGCCGCCACCGAGGTGGAGCTCAAGGAGAAGAAGCACCGTCTGGAGGACGCCATCTCCGCGACCCGCGCCGCGGTCGAGGAGGGCATCGTCTCCGGTGGTGGCTCCGCTCTGGTGCACGCGGTCAAGGTGCTCGAAGGCAACCTGGGCAAGTCCGGTGACGAGGCGACCGGTGTCGCGGTCGTCCGCCGCGCCGCTGTCGAGCCGCTGCGCTGGATCGCCGAGAACGCCGGCCTTGAGGGCTACGTCATCACCTCGAAGGTCGCCGAGCTCGACAAGGGCAACGGCTTCAATGCCGCGACCGGTGAGTACGGCGACCTGGTGAAGGCCGGCGTCATCGACCCGGTCAAGGTCACCCGCTCCGCGCTGGAGAACGCCGCGTCCATCGCTTCGCTGCTGCTCACGACCGAGACCCTGGTCGTCGAGAAGCCGGTGGAGGAGGAGCCCGAGGCGGCCCACGGTCACGGCCACTCGCACTGAGGCTGACCTGACGCACGTCTGAGGCCCGGCGCCCCAGCGGAATATTAGGGGGGGCGGGCGGGGGGGGTTTAGGGGGGGGGGGAGTGTC
>NZ_JBHYWP010000026.1:0-66637 GCF_042751845.1 Streptomyces sp. NPDC059398
CCCCTGGGGGGGCCGCGGGGGGTCGCGGGCCCCCGAGCCCCCGCCGCCGTACGCCCCTCGTCGGGCCGCTACTAGGGCATTTCGGCAACGCCGCGAGCAGTGGGGTCTCCCCTGTTCGAGCGCAGCCGAGAACTTGGGGATGTGCCAGACACCGCGCGGCAGGCGGCACTCTGACGACAGTCCCTAGGTGTGCCGGATGTCACGCTTCCCCCGCGGCGCCGGGAGCCGTCAGACTCGTCCCTCCGCACGCGGACAGGTCAGCCCCCATGGCAGCTGCCGATTCAGCCGTCGTGAAGCCGTCATGGAGCCGTCATCGAGCCGTCGTGTGCACCGAACCGGAAAGACGGGAACCACGCCCGTAGAACCAGCAGGCCCGAACCCACCACGAGGAGCCGCCCGATGTCCGACGCCGCAGCCGCAGCCGCAGCCGCCTTCGTACCCGGACTCGAAGGAGTCGTCGCATTCGAGACCGAGATCGCCGAACCGGACAAGGAGGGCGGTGCCCTGCGGTACCGCGGCGTCGACATCGAGGACCTGGTCGGCCATGTGTCCTTCGGGAACGTCTGGGGTCTGCTGGTCGACGGGGCGTTCAACCCCGGGCTGCCGCCCGCCGAGCCGTTCCCGATCCCGGTCCACTCCGGTGACATCCGGGTCGACGTGCAGTCCGCGCTGGCGATGCTCGCGCCCGTCTGGGGCCTGAAACCGCTGCTCGACATCGATGAGCGCACCGCGCGCGACGACCTGGCGCGTGCGGCGGTGATGGCCCTCTCGTACGTCGCCCAGTCGGCGCGCGGCCAGGGCAGCCCGATGGTCCCGCAGAGCGAGATCGACAAGGCGGACTCGGTGGTCGAGCGGTTCATGATCCGCTGGCGTGGTGAGCCGGATCCCCAGCACGTCAAGGCGGTTGACGCCTACTGGACGTCGGCGGCCGAACACGGAATGAACGCCTCCACGTTCACCGCCCGGGTCATCGCGTCGACCGGCGCGGATGTCGCCGCCGCGCTCTCGGGTGCGGTGGGCGCGATGTCCGGGCCGCTGCACGGCGGGGCGCCGTCGCGGGTCCTCGGCATGATCGAGGAGATCGAGCGGACGGGCGACGCGAGCGCGTATGTGAAGCGGGCGCTCGACCAGGGCGAGCGGCTGATGGGTTTCGGCCACCGCGTCTACCGCGCGGAGGACCCGCGGGCCCGGGTCCTGCGCCGCACCGCGAAGGAGCTGGCCGCACCGCGCTTCGAGGTCGCCGAGGCGCTGGAGAAGGCCGCTCTTGAGGAGCTGCACGCCCGGCGCCCGGACCGGGTGCTGGCCACGAACGTGGAGTTCTGGGCAGCGATCGTGCTGGACTTCGCGGAGGTCCCGGCGCACATGTTCACATCGATGTTCACCTGTGCCCGTACGGCCGGGTGGAGCGCGCACATCCTGGAACAGAAGCGGACGGGGCGGCTGGTGCGGCCGTCGGCGACGTACGTGGGGCCGGGGACGCGCGACCCGCGTGCGATCGAGGGGTACGACAGCATCACGGGGTGAGCGTGGGGGCGCCCGCACACCCTGTACGGCGCGCTCCAGGGCGTACAGGGTGCGGCGGGGCCGTCGCTTGTCTGCGGACGCTCATCCAGGCTGCTTGTCAGCCGGCCGGCCTCCTTCACGCTGCCACTGTGCCTCGCTCCACTCGACGTATTCGACGCGAACACCGCCACCCAGCTCGGCCGTCAGGTTCCGGCCCGTCGGGACCTCCTGAGGGCCGCGCAAGACCCGCGCACCTGTTTCGGTGAGGCGTGCCAGGCACTGGTCGAGGTCGTCGACGATCACCGTGGCCGCCGTCGCCCGGTACGGTGCCAGCGTGCTCTGATCGCCGGCCACCACCAGAACACGGCCGATGGTGGCCAGTTGCAGCCCGTTGGGCATCGTGAACCGGCTGCCGACCGACTCACCGGTCACCGCGGTGAACGATGCCAGTACCGAGTCGAGGTCGTCGGTGTAGACGCGGGCGTAGGTGCGCAGGGTAAGCATGCCCCTCCACAAGTCCTCAGCGGACGCGAATATTCCGCCGACCGCCCTCAGGCGCTCGGCCGCCGGGAGGGGCGCGCCTCCCTGAGGCCCTTCAGGGTGCTGCCGCTGAAGGCCCCGACGTCGAGGCTCGCGTACTGGATGCCGTTCGAGTCATTGGCGTACGGGTCGAAGGATCCCGCCGTGCTGGTGACATCGCTCGTGGCGGATGCCTGCCCGGCCGAGAGCGGAACGAGGACGAGGGCCGGCAGGGCGGCGAGGGCGGCCAGGACCGGACGTTTCCGCATGAGCCGTCTCCAACTGGCTTTTCGGCCACAGGAGTTCCGGCGTGCATAGTGATGCGCGAGCCTGTGTCACCTGGGTCACTGGTAAGCAGTGATCCGGGGTATGTCCTGAACCGGAGTCGTACCGAAGACGTACCGGATTCGTCCCGGAGTACGGAGGATCCATGCGCGCCGGAATGCGGACGCCCCAGGTGGGCGAGGGATGGTCCAGGGGGCGTCGGCTCACTGTCGTCGGGTGGACCTTACGGGTGGCCGGGGCGGCCCTTGGCGTCACCGGCTGGGTGATCTTCCGGGCGGGATGGACCAGCGATCAGGTTCCGGCGATGCTCCACCCCCTCTGGTGGCTGCGCGCACTGGTGGCCCTGGTCGCTGTCGCCATCGGCCTGCGGGCCTTCGGCGCCGGCCGCCGTCTCGTGGTGCAGGGCAAGCGGTACACAGCCGATGTGATCGACTCGTTCGGCCCGCTGGCGGGGGCCCGTTACGTGCTCTATCTGCGCCCCTTCGCGAACGACGCCGACATGGCCGCACTGGACTCCGACATCCAGGGCGGCGGGGGTGAGCCGGGGATGCTGTTCTTCCTCTCGGGGCTGACCCGCGAGGAGCAACTGGTGCATCACTTCGCGCACTTCGGCCGGGTCATCGCCATCGGCAGCCCCGGCGAACTCCTTCCGCCCATCGGCGCCGTACGCGGCCAGCTGCCCCTCGACGACTGGCAGCCCACCGTGAGCTCGCTGATCGACGGGGCCCAGGTGGTGCTGATGGCGGCGGGCCACGGCCCCGGGACGGTGTGGGAGTTCACGGAAGCGGTGCGACTGTTGCGACCGCCCACCCGGCTGGTCGTGCTGGTCTACTGCGATGCCGCCACCTATGGGCGCTTCCGCGAGGCGGTCGCCCTGGAGTACGAGCGGCGCGTGCTGGCCGCCATTCTGTTCGTGGCTACCTCCGGCTGTCGTGGTCAACGGTGTACCTGCGCTTCGCCGAGTGGAGTCAGGCGAGGGTCTGGGCCAAACTCCACCGCCTGGTGCCGGACGAACTCGGCGCGAACGGCAAGCTCGACTGGTCGCGGTGCGCGATCGACTCGGTGAACATGCGGGCAACGAAAGGGGGGATCTGACAGGCCAGGACCGTACCGCCCGCATGCTCCGTACCGCACGGCCATACCTCCCGCACGACCGGGCCCGTTTCGCGTGGCGCGGGCGGGTGGCGCTTCCGCGTGGCGGGGCCCGTCCGACCCGTCCGCCGTGCGGCGGGAAATGCCAACAGCCCTTCCACCGTTACGCATTGGTGATCACCCGGACCAAGGACGATCATATGAAACGACGACATTGAGCGCATTCGCCCTCGGCGCGGCCCGCATGGGCAGACAGCCGGTCGCGCCGGGGCATTCCGTATCCCGCGACGAACCATGACGACCCATGACGAGCCGTCATAGTCCGCCAGGGGCCGTCATGCACCGTCACGGGCCGTAGAAGTGGGGAGAACGCATGCTGCTCAAGCGACTGCTCACCCTGGCCTCAGCTGTAGCCGTGGTCGCCGTGGCCGGTACGGCATCGGCGGTCACGGCCGAGGCCGGCACCATCGGGTCCACCGGCACCACCGAGTCCCCTACCGCCAACACCGATACCACCAACACCGTTCCGACCGAGACCAGTACGACCGCGCCCGCCGCCCTCACCCTGGTCACCGGTGACCGGGTCATGGTGACGTCGGTCAAGGGCAGGATCACCTGCACGCCGGTCGGTGGGAGCCGCGACGCCGGCTTCCGCGAGATACGCCGGCCCGACGGCGACGTGGAGGTGATCCCCGCGACGGCCGTGCCCTTCCTCGGGCATGGCCTCGACATGTCGCTGTTCGACGTCTCGGCACTGCGCGCGTACAGCCACACCGGCCGGATTCCGGTTCGCCTCTCCTTTGCGGCGGGCCAGAAGCCCACCGCACCTGCGGGCGTCACCCTGACATCGGTCAGCGGCAACACCGCGACCGGCTACCTGACTTCGAAGTCGGCCACGGCGTTCGGCACGGCGCTGCGGCAGCGGAACGCGACGGACGCGACCGGCCCGCTGCCGCGTGGACTGACCAGCATGACGCTGGCCGGTGCGTCGGCACAGGTGCCGACATCGGCGCGGTACGCGTTGAGCCCCGTGCAGCTGAACATCACCGACCTGACCGGCGCCCCCGCCTCGAACGCGCTCGTCACCCTCGTCAACACCGACTCCTTCGACCGGCTACGGGCCGACCAGGTGCCCCTCTCCGACGGCGTCGCTCGCATCCAGGCACCCTCAGGCCACTACATGCTGATCGCCTCGTTCCAGGACGAGGACGCCGCCGGGAACACCACCGCGACCAGGCAGGTCGTGATGGACGACCTGACCGTGCCGTCCGGCACGGGCGGCGTGACCGCATTCAACGTCAGCGAGGCCACGGCGTCCGAGCGGATCACCGTGGGGACCCCGAGGCCGGCCACCCAGAACTCGCTGTCCGACGAGGTGCTGCGCACCGACGCGACCGGCGCCACCATGACGTTCTCCGCCGATGTCAGCGGAACGACTCCGCTCTACGTCAACGCGGTTGACGCGCCCGCCACCGGCACTCTGTCCAACATGGTGGTGTGGAGCGGCTCCGCCAGGGACTACGGGTACGACCTGGCGTTCGTGTCGAAGGACAAGGTGCCGGCGAACGAGTCCTACCGGGCGAAGCCCGCCCAACTGGCCACTGTGCGCAACCGGTTGTACAAGTCTCCCGGACACTCTTCGGCAAGCGGGAACATGACGGCCGTACTGACCGATCCGGGGTTCGGAACCTCCCTCACCTTCAGGCCGGCGACGTTCGGCACGGTGCTCACCGACTACGTCCTCTCCACCGGGGAAGGCACCTGGTCGGAGGAGATGACCACGCCCGACCACGTCACCTTCACGAGTCCGGCCGACCAGTACGTCGCAGGGCGCGCCTACACCGAGGACTGGGGCAAGGGGCCGGTCGCCCCGACCTCGACCGTCGTGTGGAACGGCCGGGCCTGTGCGATGTGCACCGCCGGTGGAACACTGAGCATCGGTCTGGGGTCTCTCGGTGACAGCGGCCCGGGGCACTCGGGTGTTTTCCTGTTCGGCATGCCGGCCTCGTACCACCTCACCGCGTACCGCGACGGCACCCACATAGGCGAGACCACCTCTACTCAGCCGCTGACGATCACCGGCCAGCCACTGGCCCCGGCCACCTACCGCGCGGTCGCGGACCTGGACGTGGGCGGTTCGAGCCTCGGCACCACGAGCCACACCGATCTCACGATGAAGTACACGCCCGACGCCCCGAGCGCCGGCGCGTCCGACTGCGACGGCGGGTCGGGGACCGTGCCCTGCCAGGTGCTTCCGATGCTGGGCGCGCACTACGACCTGGCCGGTCTTGACCTGTCGGACACCAGCACGACGCCCCAGCAGCAGCTGCACTTGACGGTCGATCACCTGGTCGTGAACGGTGCCGGCTCCGACAGCCCGGTCACCGCGGCGACCGTGGACGTCTCGTACGACGGGGGAAAGACCTGGCAGCAGGCGAGGCTCACAGGAGCGGCCGGCGACTATGTCGCGTCCTGGCCCAACTCCCCCGTACACAAAGGTGTTCTGCCGGCGATCCGGGTCACCGCTGCCGACGCCGCCGGTAACACGCTGAGCCAGACCGTCACCAACGCCTACCGCATCGGGAGCGCCCAGTGAGAAGATTTCTCCGCGTCGGCACTGGGCTGGGGGCCGTCCTGGCCGCGACGCTCGCCACCGCCGTACCCGCCTCCGCCACGCCTGCCTCCGCCCCGACGCGGATGGCAGGGGCCGCCCCCGGTCCGCAGGCATCAGCGGGTCTGTCAGCGGTGCATGACGTGTGTCCGACAGCCGCGCCCGGCCATGCCCGGTGCTACGCGCAGATACGCACCGACCCGGGCGGCGTCCGCGGTGTGCGAAGCGCCGACGCGCTGCCCGCGGGTTACGGCCCGGCCGATCTGCGCGCCGCCTACGACCTGCCGGACACGGGCGGCGCGGGACAGACGGTCGCCGTGGTCGATGCCGGTGACGACGCCACCGCTGAAGCCGATCTCGCCGTCTACCGCACGACCTACGGCCTCCCCGCCTGCACGACCGCGAACGGCTGCTTCAGCAAGGTGAACCAGGAAGGCGCAGCCGGCCCGCTGCCCGAAGACATGGGCTGGGAAGGCGAGACCGCGCTCGACCTGGCCATGGTCTCCGCCGCGTGCCCGCAGTGCCACATCCTCCTGGTGGAGAGCGACGACACCGAGTTCGCCGACTTCGCCGCCGCCGAGAACACCGCGGCCCGGCTCGGCGCGACCGAGATCTCCAACAGCTATGGCGACACGGAATCGGGCTCCTTGGTGAAGTACGCCTCGGCCTACTCCCACCCGGGCGTGGCGATCACCGTCGCCAGCGGTGACAGCGGCTACGGCCTGCCGAGCTTCCCCGCCGATCTGGACTCCGTGGTCTCCGTCGGCGGCACGACGCTGAAGCGGGCCGACAACGCGCGCGGCTGGAACGAGACGGTGTGGAACTCGCAGAAGGGAGGCGCGGGCAGCGGGTGTTCGGCGTGGGTCGACAAGCCGGCCTGGCAGCATGACGCGAACTGCCCCGGCCGTATGGTCGCGGACGTCGCCGCGGTCGCCGACCCGGACACCGGTGTCGCCATCTACGACAGCCTGGACGGTTGGAGCGTGGGAAGCGGCACCAGCGCCTCGGCCCCCCTTGTCGCCGGAATCATCGGGCTGGCCGGCCATCCCGAACACCTTCCCGACGCGTCTTACCTCTACGCGCACTCCGCCGGCCTGAACGATGTCGTCGGTGGGAGCAACGGGCTCGTGACCGACTGCGGCGGCGACTACCAGTGCACCGGCCAACCGGGCTACGACGGCCCCACGGGACTCGGCACACCTGCCGGTCTGTCGGCATTCTGACCGCGCTTCGCGTCGAGTGACGCACCGCGTGTGCGGCGGCCCACCGGCCCGCCGCACACGTACCGGCGCGGTGCACACGTATTGGCGCGGTGCAACTCCTGTGGCGCCGGCCGGTCAACGCCGGCAGAACGGCCAGACGACGAGCAACACCATCAGCGCCGCGAAGAACACCCACTTGGTCACCGAGTTCCGCGAGCCGCCCCCGCCGGAGCCGTCACCGCCCGGGGTGTACATGCCGGGGTTTCCTCCGGAGTGGTGGTGGGACCCGCCGCCACCGTGGTGGCCGCCACCTCCGCCCCCGCCGCCTCCGTGTGTCATGACTGGCTCCTTCCGTCGTCAAGAACGAACACGCCCCAGCGCCACCGGCCGGTTCCCGCGGGCCGGGGCCGTGCAGGGCCACCTACCGGCCGAAGCCCATACGACCCGGCTCTCTCACCGCTTCACCTCGGCCCAGACGGAATCGAGGAGCGCGACAAGGTGGCGGCTCACCGGGACGCCTGGCAACGGCTCACCTCCGCTGCCGAGTCGGTCGAGGCATCGGCGGATCTGATCACAGAGATAAGGAAGAACACATGAACCATGTTGACGACGCCTCCACCCTCCCCGTGACGTGGTGGAAGTCCTCGCGGTCGGACACAGGGGCGCAGTGCGTCGAATGCGGCATCGTCTCCGCCGAATCGGTCGCCGCACGGGACAGCAAGAACCCCAACGGCCCCGCCCTGCTGCTCTCCCACGGCGCTCTCGGCGGCCTGGTCGGCGCGCTGCGGTCCGGTGCGCTGAAGTAGCCCGCCGGGCTCCGGAGACGGCCGGGGCGCGGCAGCCGTCGAGCGCTACCAGACGCCGCACCGGCCACGCCCCGCACCGGCCAGCTCCACGAGGAACAGGACTGGTAGTTCAGCCCGGTGCCGTGGAGTAAGGTGCCGCACAAGCCCGGAGACGGGTGCAAGCGGTCCGTTCCCCGGCGTGACGGGAATGGGCCGCTTTGCGTATGAGCCTTGGGTTTGTGCTGGTTGGTGGGTCTGCCGGAGTTGACGTGGGTTGGCGTGGGCGGGGCCGTCACGCGTTCTGCTCGGCTCCGTCGCCCGGCGAGTACCCCGCCCCGCAGCTATGCCCCCGTAGCGCCCCCTCCACCAGCTCGCCCCACTGCGTCACCACGCGCTCGCGCCGTTCGGCGTCGTCCGTGAGCAGATTCGCCAGGCCCAGGCCCCGGGCCATGTCGAGGAGGCCCTGCACCGTCTCCCGTACGCCGGGTGCCGACTCGTCCGCTCGCAGGAGCCGTACGGCGATGCGGTGCGACTCGCGGCCGACCCTGGCCTCCAACTCCGTGACCCGGGCGTGCAGCTGGGGTTCGTTCGACGCGGCCACCCACAGGTGCAGGGCGGCCCGGAAGAGCGGGCCGGTGTAGAGGTCGACCAGGGCCGCCACCACCGTGCGGCGGTCCTGCGGGGGCAGGGTGCGCAGGGCCGTGGAGCGTTCCTCGGCCACGTACTCGACCGCCGCCGTGAAGAGGTCCTCGCGGGTCGGGAAGTGGTGCTGCGCCGCGCCCCGGGAGACGCCCGCGCGTTCCGCGACAGCGGAGACGGTGGAGCCCGCCCAGCCGTGTTCGGCCAGGCAGGAGACCGCCGCCTCAAGGAGGCGCTGCCGGGTGGCGCGGCTGCGGTCCTGCTTGGGGCCGCCCCGGCCCGTACGGGACTGGTCACCGCCCCCGACGGCGCCACCCGTACCGGACTGGTCACCGCCCCCGGCAGCACCACCCGTCCCGGACTGGTCAGCGCCCCCCGTACCGCCGTCCCGGTCCGTCAGCACACCCATGCGGGATCCCGTCGTTCGAGGAAGGCCCGTATGCCCTCCCGCGCCTCGGCGGACGCGAAGAGGGCCGCTGAGTGGGCGATGAGATCTTCCGTGTTGCGGTCGAAGTTCTCCAGCACCGTAGCGGTGACCAGGGACTTCGATGCGGCCAGGCCCTGCGGTGAGGCCCGGCGCAGGCCGTCGACGACGGGCGCGAGGGCCGCGTCCACATCGTCGGCGGCGCCGGTGATCAGTCCCGTACGGGCGGCTTCGGCTGCGTCGAACCGTTCGCCCGTGAGGTAGTAGCGGGCCGCGGCCCGTGCGTCCATGCGCGGCAGCAGCGGCATGGAGATGACGGCGGGCGCCAGGCCGAGCCGTGACTCGGTGAAGGCGAAGGAGGCGCCGGGTCCCGCCAGCGCGATGTCGCAGGAGCCGAGCAGGCCGAGCCCGCCGGCCCTGACATGGCCGGTGACCCGGGCGACGACGGGCCGGGGGTGGGCCACGATCGCCCGCATCAGGGCGACGAACGCGGCCGGATCCGGCGGCCCCTTCAGGTCCGCGCCCGCGCAGAAGGTGTTCCCGGTGTGGGTGAGGACCACCGCGCGTACGGAGCCGTCATCGGCGGCGGCCGTCAGGGCGTCCGACACCTCGGCCACCAGCTGCGCGGAGAGTGCGTTGCGGCTCTGCGGCGCGTCCAGGGTGAGGGTGGTGATGCCCCGGTCGTGGGCCGTCCGGATCGTGCTGGGCGGTGGCGGTGCCGTCATCGGGTCTGCTCCCGGCGGGCGCTGTTCCGGCGTTCCCGTTCGCGCAGTTCACGGCGGAGTATCTTCCCCGATGTGGCGCGCGGGACGGCGCCGACGAACTCCACGCGCCGGATCTTCTTGTACGGAGAGACACGCTCGGCGACGTACGCCATCAGCTCGTCCTCCGTGAGGCGCGCGGACGCCTGCCGGACGGCGAACGCCTTGGGCACCTCGTTGCCGTCCTCGTCGTACACGCCGATCACCGCCGCGTCGGCGACCGCAGGATGGGTCAGGAGCAGCGCCTCCAGTTCGGCGGGGGCCACCTGGAAGCCCTTGTACTTGATGAGTTCCTTGACCCGGTCGACGATGAAGAGCCAGCCGTCACCGTCCACCCGGCCGACGTCCCCGGTGTGCACCCAGCCGTCCTGGTCGATCATCGCGGCGGTGGCGTCCGGCCGGCCGAGGTAGCCCTTCATGACCTGCGGCCCCCGGACCGCGACCTCGCCGACCTCGTCCACGCCCAGGTCACGGGCGGGCCCCTCCAGGGACAGGATGCGCATCTCGGTGCTGGGGAAGAGCTTGCCGACCGCTCCCGGCGGGGGGTCCTCGGCGTCGAGCGGGACGACATGGGTGCCGGGTGACAGCTCCGTCATGCCGTACGCCTGGCGTACCGGGGGCAGTCCGAGCCGGGCCGAACAGGCGGCGGCCAGCGAGGCGTCCAGCGGGGCGGCAGCGCTGACGATGTAGTCGAGGGACGACAGGTCGTAGCGCTCGACGGACGGGTGTTTGGCCAGGGCGAGGACGATGGGCGGGGCCACATAGAGACCGTTGATGCGGTGCTCCTCGATGGCGGCCAGGAACTGGCCCAGCTCGAACCGGGGCAGCACCACCACCGTCGCGCCGTACCGCAGCGGGGCGTTGAGCAGCGCGGTGAGTCCGTAGATGTGGAAGAAGGGCAGTACGGCGAGGATGCGCTCGCCGGGCCCCATCCTGGCGAAGGGGTGGAGCTGCGCCAGGTTGGTGGCGAGGGACCGGTGGGTGAGCATGACGCCCTTGGGGGTGCCGGTGGTGCCCGAGGAGTACGGCAGTACGGCGATGTCGTCGGCGGGGTCGATGGCCACGGCGGGTACAGGGGCACCGGGGGCGGCCAGGTCCATCACCGAGCGGTGGCCTTCGGCCCGGTCACAGACGAAGATCTCCTCGATCCCGCCGACCAGTTCGGCCGCCCGGCGGGCCACGTCGAGCAGCCGCGCCACGGTGACGATCCAGCGGGCGGCGGAGTCCCGCAGCTGTTTGGCGAACTCCTCGGGGGTGGCGAGCGGATGCACGGTGGTGACCGTGGCACCCGCCCGGCTCGCGCCGTGGAGGACCGCCGGGTAGGCGATGCTGTTGGGGCTGTGCAGGGCGAGGACATCGCCCTTGACCACCCCGGCGGCGGCCAGTCCGGCGGCCACCGACCGGTGGAAAGTATCGAGTTGGCGGTAGCTGACCGTGGTGCCGTCCACCGCGTCGATCAGCGCGGGGGCGTCGCCGTACTCGGGGGCCCGGCCGAGGACCGCCTCGTGGAGGGGCTGGTCGAGGGCCGGGACGGCTTCGTACTCACTGTGGAACGACACCATGGCGGTTCCTTTCGGCGCGTGCGATGCGATCTCGTGACCACAGTCACGGCCCCGGTTGTGGCCCTGCCGTGGTCGTGGTCACGGACCTGGTCGTGGTCGGGCCAGAATCCTCCTGTCAGTAGGACTTGGGGAGACCCAGGGACTGGTGGGAGACGAAGTTCAGGATCATTTCCCGGCTGACCGGTGCGATCCGCGCCACCCGCGATGCGGTGATGAGCGCCGCGAGGCCGTACTCACGGGTGAGGCCGTTGCCGCCGAGGGTGTGCACGGACTGGTCGACCGCCTTCACACACGCCTCGCCCGCCGCGTACTTGGCCATGTTGGCCGCCTCGCCCGCGCCCAGGTCGTCGCCCGCGTCGTAGAGCGCGGCGGCCTTCTGCATCATCAGCCGGGCGAGTTCGAGTTCGATGTGGGACTGGGCGAGGGGGTGCGCGATGGCCTGGTGGGAGCCGATGGGTTCCTTCCAGACCTGCCGGGTCTTCGCGTAGTCGACGGCCTTCGCCAGCGCGTACCGCCCCATCCCGATGGCGAAGGCGGCCGTCATGATGCGTTCGGGGTTGAGCCCGGCGAAGAGCTGGAGCAGCCCGGCGTCCTCGTTCCCGATCAGGGCGTCGGCGGGCAGCCGTACGTCGTCGAGCACCAGCTCGAACTGCTGCTCCACCGCCTGGATCTCCATGTCGATCGGGGTGCGCCGGAAGCCGGGGGCATCCCGGGGCACCAGGAAGAGGCAGGGTTTGAGGCGCCCGGTGCGGGCGTCCTCGGTGCGGCCGACGATCAGGGTCGCGTCGGCCAGGTCGACCCCGGATATGAAGACCTTCCGGCCGGTGAGCAGCCAGTCCGTGCCGTCGCGGCGGGCGGTGGTGGTGATGCGGTGGGAGTTGGACCCGGCGTCCGGTTCGGTGATGCCGAAGGCGAGGGTCAGCGAACCGTCCGCGAGCCCGGGGAGCCAGCGCTGCTTCTGGGCGTCCGTGCCGAAGCGGGCGATGACCGTGCCGCAGATGGCGGGCGAGACGACCATCATCAGGAGCGGGCAGCCGGCCGCGCCCAACTCTTCCAGCACAATGGAGAGTTCGGCGATCCCGCCGCCTCCGCCGCCGTACTCCTCGGGGAGGCTGACCCCGAGATAGCCCAGCTCCGCCGCCGCGGCCCAGAGCGCCTGCCGGTCGTAGTCGCGGTGGCTGGTGCCCGCGTGGCGCCTGCCGAGTGCGGCCACGGCGGCGCGCAGGGCCGCGCGCTCCTCGGTCTCGATGGCGGTGTTCGGGGTGGGGGTGTTTGGGGTGGGGGTGTTTGGGGTGGGGGTGCTTGTGGTGCCGGGGCTCGGGGTGTCGGATTGCTCGGTTCCCACGCTGGTACTCATGACTCCAGGGCCTCCTGTGTGTCGGTGTCCGTGTCCGGCTGTGCGGGGCGTACGACGGCGAGCAGGGCGCCGACCTCGACCTGGTGGCCCGGGGCGGCGTGCAGCGCGGTGAGGGTGCCGGAGGCGGGAGCGGTGATGCGGTGCTCCATCTTCATGGCCTCCAGCCAGATGAGCGGCTGCCCGGCGGTGACGGTGTCCCCGGCCGCCAGACCGTCCGCGACCCGGACAACCGTGCCCGGCATCGGCGCGAGCAGCGAGCCGGGGGCGGTGCGGGCGGCCGGGTCGGGGAAGCGGGGCAGCCGGGTGAAGGTGTGCCGGCCGACATAGGTACGGTCGCCGTGCACCTCGACGTCGAAGTGGCGCAGCACCCCGTCCGCTTCGAGGGAGACGCGCCGGGGCGTGGCGGTGTGCAGCCGTACGCCGGGGAAGTCCTCGGCGCGCAGTCCGTCCCGGGTGAGGCGGTAGCGGACCTCGTGCACCTCGCCGTCGGGCTCGGAGCGGTAGCTCTTGGTCTGCGGCTGGGACGGTACGTTCCGCCAGCCGCCGGTCCGGGCGCCCGCCGCGTCCGCGAGGGCGGCCGCGAGCGCGGCGAGCGGATCCGGCGCCGGGGCGGTGAGCGCGGGCAGCTGCCGGTCGTAGAAGCCGGTGTCGAGCCGCGCGGCGGTGAAGTCCGGGTGGCGCAGGGACCGTACGAGCAGGTCGCGGTTGGTGACCGGGCCGTGGATACGGGCGTGTGCGACGGCGTACGCGAGGGTGCGCAGCGCCTCGGTGCGGGTGGGGGCGTGGGCGATGACCTTGGCGAGCATCGGGTCGTAGTGGATGCCGATGGTGTCACCCGCGGTGTAGCCGGTGTCCAGCCGGACGGTGGCCCCTGCGGCGGTACCGGCCGGGACGGCCCCGGCGGTACCGGCGGTGACGGCCCTGGCGGCGGTGACGGTGACGGCGGTGACGGTGACGGCGGTGACGGCCGGCGCGGCCCAGCCGTACTGGCCCGTCCCCGGCACGTCGAGCCGGTGCAGGGTGCCGGTCTGCGGTGCCCATCCGGCGGCCGGGTCCTCCGCGTACAGCCGGGCCTCCACGGCGTGGCCGCGGGGCGGTGGTGGGCCGCCGGGCGGGAGTGGTTCGCCCTCGGCGATCCGCAGCTGGAGTGCGACCAGGTCGAGCCCGAACACGGCCTCGGTGACGGGGTGTTCGACCTGGAGCCGGGTGTTCATCTCCAGGAAGTACGCCCGGCCCCCGGGCTCCCCGGCGCCCTCCGGATCCCCGGCGCCTTCCGGCTGCCCGGCGCCCTCTGGCTCCTCGGTACCCTCCGTGACCAGGAACTCCACGGTCCCCGCGCCCCGGTACTCCACCGCGCGGGCGGCAGCGGTAGCGGCGTCGTGCAGGGTGGCGCGCAGGGTGTCGGAGAGGCCGGGCGCCGGGGCCTCCTCGATGACCTTCTGGTGGCGGCGCTGGAGGGAGCAGTCGCGGGTGCCGAGCGCCCAGACCGTGCCGTACGCGTCGGCCATGATCTGCACCTCGACATGGCGTCCGCGCTCCACATACGGCTCCGCGAAGACCTCGCCGTCCCCGAACGCGGACCGCGCCTCGGCGACGGCGGCGGTCATCTCGCCTCCCAGCGCGCTGAGTTCACGTACGACCCGCATTCCGCGTCCGCCGCCGCCCGCCGCCGCCTTGAGCAGCAGCGGCAGATCGGCTGCGGTGGCGGCGGCCGGGTCGACCGGCGCCAGCAGCGGGACACCGGCCCCGGCCATGATCTTCTTGGCGCGGGTCTTGGAGGCCATCGCCTCGATGGCATCGGCGGACGGGCCGACCCAGGTGAGCCCGGCGGCGGTGACCTCGCGGGCGAACGCGGCGTTCTCGGAGAGGAAGCCGTACCCGGGGTGGACCGCGTCGGCCCCGGCGGCGAGCGCCGCCGCGACGACCAGATCGCCGCGCAGATAGGTGTCGCCGGGCGCCGCCCCCGGCAGCCGTACGGCGGTGTCGGCCTCCCGTACGTGCAGCGCGTCCGCGTCCGGGTCGGAGAAGACCGCCACGGTGGCGATGCCCAGGGCGCGGCAGGTGCGGAAGATACGGCAGGCGATCTCACCGCGGTTGGCGACAAGGAGCGAGCTGATCATCTTTGTCCTCATCTCTGTGCTGTCTCTGTCCCCGTGTCGGTCCGCACCCCGGTCTCCGTCCCGGTCCTCATCCCGGCCCCCATCCCGGTCTCCGTCCTCACATCCGGAAGATGCCGAAGCCGCCGCGGGCGCCCTCGACCGGTGCGTTGTGGATGGCGGAGAGACAGAGACCGAGCACGGTCCTGGTGTCGCGGGGATCGATGACCCCGTCGTCGTACAGCCGCCCGGACAGGAACATCGGCAGGGACTCGGACTCGATCTGCTGCTCCACCATGGCGCGCAGCGCGGCGTCCGCCTCCTCGTCGTACGGCTGCCCCTTGGCCTGTGCGGAGGCGCGGGCGACGATCGACAGCACGCCGGCCAGCTGCTGCGGTCCCATCACGGCGGACTTGGCGCTGGGCCAGGCGAAGAGGAACCGGGGGTCGTAGGCGCGCCCGCACATGCCGTAGTGGCCCGCGCCGTAGGAGGCGCCCAGCAGGACCGAGAGGTGCGGGACCTTCGAGTTCGATACGGCGTTGATCATCATCGCGCCGTGTTTGATGATGCCGCCCTGCTCGTACTCCTTGCCGACCATGTAGCCGGTGGTGTTGTGCAGGAAGAGCAGCGGGATGTCGCGCTGGTTGGCCAGCTGGATGAACTGGGCGGCCTTCTGGGACTCCTCGGAGAAGAGGACGCCCTGGGCGTTGGCGAGGATGCCGACCGGGTAGCCGTGCAGCTCGGCCCAGCCGGTGACCAGGCTCGGCCCGTAGAGCGGCTTGAACGCGTCGAAGTCCGAGCCGTCGGTGATGCGCGCGATGACCTCGTGCGGGTCGAACGGGGTCCTCAGATCGCCGGGCACGATCCCGAGCAGCTCTTCCTCGTCGTACCGGGGCGGCGCGGGCCTGCCCGGTGGATCCGGCTGTGCCTTGCGCCAGTTGAGGCGGGCGACGACACGGCGGGCCTGGCGGAGCGCGTCGGGTTCGTCCTGCGCGAGGTAGTCGGCGAGGCCCGAGACCCGGGCGTGCATCTCGGCGCCGCCGAGCGACTCGTCGTCGGACTCCTCGCCGGTCGCCATTCTGACCAGCGGCGGTCCGCCGAGGAAGACCTTCGACCGCTCCTTGATCATGATCACGTGGTCGGACATGCCGGGTACGTACGCGCCGCCCGCCGTCGAGTTGCCGAACACCACCGCGACGGTGGGGATTCCGGCGGCGGAGAGCCGGGTGAGGTCGCGGAAGAGCGCGCCGCCGGGGATGAAGATCTCCTTCTGGGAGGGGAGATCGGCGCCCCCGGACTCGACCAGGCTGATGCACGGGAGCCGGTTGGCGTACGCGATCTCATTGGCCCGGAACGCCTTCTTCAGCGTCCACGGGTTGCTGGCGCCGCCGCGCACCGTGGGGTCGTTGGCGGTGATCAGGCACTCGACGCCCTCGACGGTGCCGATGCCGGTGATCATCGAGGCACCGAGCGGGTGGTCGGTGCCCCAGGCGGCGAGCGGGGAGAGTTCCAGGAAGGGCGTGTCGGGGTCGAGCAGCAGCTCGATGCGCTCACGGGCGAGCAGCTTGCCGCGTGTGCGGTGCCGCTCGACGTACTTCTCACCGCCGCCCGCGAGCGCCCTGGTGTGCTCGGCCTCCAGCTCGGCGAGCTTGGCGAGCATGGCCTCGCGGTGCGCGGTGTACTCGGGGGACGCGGGGTCGACGGCGGTACGGAGAGTGGTCATCGGGGGCTCCCGGGGTGGCGGACGGATATGTCGTCGGGGCGCGGCTCGGGGACATCCACGGCGGACGGGGCCTCCCCGACCGGCCGCTGACGGGCGTCCGCTGCGGGTGTGGCCTCCTCGGCCTCCGCCGGTACGTCGACGAGCCGGCTCCGCAGCCACTCCCCCACCCCCTTGCCCTGCGCGTCGAACCGTGTCTGCGCCGCGACGCCCTCCCCGAGCAGCCCCTCCACCACGAAGTTCAACGCCCGCAGATTTGGCAGCACATGGCGCGACACCACCAGACCCCGCGTCTCGGGCAACAGCTCCTGGAACCGCTCGACGGTGAGCGCGTGCGCCAGCCACCGCCAGGCCGGATCCGTCCGCACCCACACCCCCACGTTCACGTCACCGCCCTTGTCACCACTGCGGGCCCCGGCGATCCGCCCGAGCGGGATACGCCGGGTGGGGCTGTTCCCGGGGAGCGGCGTGGGGAGCGCATCGGGCTGCGGGGCGGGGAGCGGCCCGGGAAGGGCGGGCGGTGGATCGGGAAAGGCGGAAGGCGGACCGGGGAGCGACGCCGGCGGGACGGGCGGAACGGCCGCCGTCCGGGTGGGCGGAACGGCCCCCTGCGACTCCGACGTACGGGGCGGGTCCGGTATCAACACCCTTTCCCCGTCCGGGAGTACGGCCACCTCCCGGACCGCCCCCCGGTCCATGTACACCGCGTCGAAGACCCCGTACGGCGCGCCACGGCCGGGCGGCGCCGTCACATGGAACCCGGGGTAACTGCCGAGCGCCAGCTCGATCGCGGCACCGCTCACCACCCGCCCGACCGCCTCCCGGTCGCTGTCCCGGACCACGAGCCGCAGCAGGGCGCTCGCGCACTCCTCGGTGTCGGCGTCGGCGCGGTCCGTACGCACCAGCTCCCATCGCACATCCGCCGGGCGGGACGCCCCCGGCCCGCCTGCCGCCGCCCCGAACGCGTCCTCGACCTGGGCGCGGACCAGCTCCGCCTTGGCCTCGATGTCGAGACCGGTGAGCACGAACACGACCTCGTTGCGCCAGCCGCCGATCCGGGTGACCCCGGCCTTGAACGTCGCGGGCGGCGGCTCTCCCTGTACGCCCGAGATCCGCACCCGGTCGGGCCCGTCCTGCGTCAGCCGTACGGTGTCGAGCCTGGCGGTGACATCGGGGCCCGCGTACCGTGCGCCGTCCGTCTCGTAGAGCAGCTGGGCGGTTACCGTCCCGATGTCGACGGCCCCGCCCGTACCGTCTTGCTTGGTGATCACGGCGGATCCGTCGGCGCTGATCTCCGCGACCGGGAAGCCGGGGTGGCGGATGTCGTGCCCGGTGAAGAACGAGTAGTTGCCGCCGGTCGCCTGGGTCCCGCACTCCAGCACATGCCCGGCGGCCACCGCGCCCGCCAGCCGGTCGAGTTCGCCGGGGCCCCAGCCGAAGTGCCAGGCGGCGGGGCCGGTGACCAGCGCCGCGTCCGTCACCCGGCCCGTGACCACCACGTCCGCGCCGCCGTTCAGACACGCGGCGATTCCGGCGCCGCCCAGATAGGCGTTGGCGGTCAGCGCGCCGTCCGGCAGCGGGAGGGCGTCCCCCTCCACATGCGCGACCCGGACCGGCACGCCGGTCCGCTCACCCAACTCCCGTATCGCGTCCGCCAGTCCGGCCGGATTGAGGCCCCCCGCGTTGGTGACGATTTTTACGCCCCGGTCGTGCGCCTCACCGAGGCAGTCCTCCAACTGGCGCAGGAACGTACGGGCGTAACCGGCGCGGGGGTCCTTGAGGCGGTCGCGGCCGAGGATGAGCATGGTCAGCTCGGCGAGATAGTCCCCGGTCAGCACATCCAGCGGGCCGCCGGTGAGCATCTCCCGCATCGCGCCGAACCGGTCGCCGTAGAAGCCGGACGCGTTCCCGATCCGCAACGGCCTGACGGGCATCTGCGCGGCGTGCGCGTCCCGGTCCCGCGACGGCCTGACGGAGGCGGCTCCTCCGCCCGGCGCGCCTCCGTCCCGCGAGGGCATCACACCGCGCCCCTGGGCGCGCGTCCGGCTCCGGGTGGCCCGGCGAACGCCTGCGCGATCCCCAGCCACCGGTCGGCGTCGGCGCCCGTCGCCCGCAGCGCCAGATCGTCGCGGTGGGCGCGCTGGGTGACGAGCAGACAGAAGTCGAGCGCGGGCCCGGTCACGCGCTGCTGGGCGCCGTCGGGCCCGTACACCCAGAGCTCCCCGCCCGGTGCCGTCAGCTCGACCCTGAACTCCGCACCCGGCGCGTCGAGTCCGTGTGCCCCGAAGGCGAAGTCCCGGGCCCGCACGCCGATCCGTGCCACATGCCGGAGCCGTGCGGTGGGTGCCCGGCGCACCCCGAGCGCGTCCGCCACGTCCTGGCCGTGCGCCCAGGTCTCCATCAGCCGGCCGGTGGCCATGGACGCGGTGCTCATCGGCGGGCCGTACCAGGGGAAGCGCGCACCGGCCGGGGAAGCCCGCAACGCCCGCTGAAGCCGTTCGCGGCCGTCGCGCCACCGGGCGAGCAGCACACCGGGGTCGAGCGCCGCGCCCTCCTCCGCACCGTCGTCCACAAAGGTCCCGGGGGCGGCGAGCGCCTTCTCGACCTCCAGGCCGAAGCTGTCGGGCTCGGTCACCGCGAGCAGCGCCGCCCGGTCGGTCCAGGCCAGATGCGCGATCTGGTGGGCGACGGTCCACCGGGGCGCGGGGGTGGCGAGCGCCCACCGCGTACGGTCCAACTCCCCTACCAGGAGATCCAGTTCGGCGCTCTCGTCGACCAGATCATCCAGCACGGCACCTGCATCGGACACGGAACGCTCCCTCCGGGCACGGCTTCGTGTCCGGGAGCATGGCAGCGGCCCGAAAAACAAGCAAGCGTGCTTGCATTATTTTTACGAAGCGTCGGCACGGGCAGGACGATCCTGATCACTCCGCACCCGCACCCTCACCGGCCAGGAACGGACGCAACAGCGCGAGCAGGGCCTGCGGCCGGTGCAGGGGAATGATGTGGCCGCAGTCCTCGATGACGTGTCCGGTGAGATCGTCGGCGACCGGGCGGAGTTGACGTTCCAGGGCAGGGCCGACGGGGTGGGCGCCCAGCGCCATCGTCGGCACGGTCAGTCGGGCGGAGGCGGTCGCCTGCTCGATCTGGAGGGCACTTTCGGGCAGGGCCCGGTAGTACGAGAACGCCCGCCCCAGCGCCTCCCTGCCCGTGTACGCGCGGACAAACGCGTCCCGGACGGCGGGGACCACCCCGTCACCGAGCGTCCCGGTGTTCAGGAACCAGTCGACGTATTCGGCCTCGTGGCCCTCCAGGACGGTCTCGGCGAGTCCGGGCGCGGCGGCGTGGAAACCGAACCACCAGGGCGGACCCCCGGCGAGGAAGTCCTCGGCGCCGGACAGCCGGCCCAGCAGCGACTCCATGACGACCAGCCGCCGCACGAGACCGGGGCGGCGCAGGGCGAGGAGGAAGGCCGGCGGGGTGCCAGCGTCGATGCCCACCACCGCAGCCGATGACACACCGAGCGCGGTGAGCAGCGCGGCGGCGTCCTCGACCAGGGTGCCCGCGTCGTATCCGGAGGCGGTCCCGCCACTCGCGCCGAAACCCCGCAGGTCGGGCGCGATGACGCGGTAGCGGTCGGACAGGTCGGCCATGATCTCCGTCCACAGCTCCCAGGTGTGCGGGAAGCCGTGGAGGAGCAGGACGGCCGGGCCTGATCCGGCGAGGGCGACGTTCAGCTCGACGCCGTTGACAGGGATGCGCCGCCGTTCGGGCAGTTCCGGCAGTTCCGGCAGTTCCGGCAGTTCGGGCATGAGGCAGTTCCAGGGGGTGAAGGAGGGGTGAAAAGGAGAGGGGTGGTGAGGAATGGTGACAGGGTCACGATAGGGAACTACCCTGGTCCGCCCAAGACGGCACTTTCTCCTCAGGTGGTGAGCTCCGGGTGACCATGCCCAGGACCGATGAGCCCGGTTCCGATGAGCCGGGTTCCGAAGAGCCCGGTCGGCGGCCCGGGGAGCGCGGTCGGCGGCCCGGGGAGCGCGGCGATCTGCTGGATCCGGACTGCCCGACCCGCCAGTTGCTCGACCGTATCGGCACCAAGTGGACCTCGATGGTGGTCAAGGTGCTGGCCGAGACCGACCCCGGGGAACTCCGTTTCGCAGAGCTGCGACGTCGCGTTCCGGGGATCTCCCAGAAGATGCTGTCCGTCACCTTGCAGGGCCTCGCACGGGACGGCCTGGTCGCACGCCGCGTGGAACCCACCGTGCCGCCCGCCGTCCACTACCGGCTGACCGGTCTCGGCCTCTCCCTCGAAGGTCCGCTCTCCGCACTGAGGGCCTGGGCCGAGACACACATGCCGGAGATCGACCGCAGCAACCGGCTCGCCGATGCCCGGCAGACGTGACGGGAACAGCTACGGTCCCGGCTGTTCCCTGGGGGCGGCCGCGTGGGATTCATGATCGGCAGTTGCAGAGACTACGCATAGTGCCGCGTCACGGATGTTGAGCCAGAACCGTTCGAAGTGAACGAAGCCACCCGGCCTCCACCGCGCTCATCCGTGCGCGGCACGGCCGCAGGTAGTCACCCGGTTCCGTCACAGCGGCCCTTCTCCGTCCGCTCCCCCGCACCACGCGCGTTCAACTGGCGAGTGCCTCCCCAAGTCTGCTGCGGGCCTGGCCCACGAGCGAATGATGCAGAGCATCAGCACGGGAGCGGACCAAGCCCTCTCGGTATGCCCGGGGCAGCCGTTGCCAGACATCGACAGCCGCATCTGCGGCCGCAGAGAAGTCCCCGTTCACCTGAAGGCAAGTAGCGGCGTCCAGAGCCAGCAGCGCGCGGGTCATGACCGAAGGGGAACCGGTCAGCGAAAATGCGGCTTCTTGTTCGGCGTTCGCTTCGCGGGTCCGTCCCATCAAGGTGAATGCCTGGGAGAGGTGGACGTGATGCTTCTGGAGGGGGTAGCCGAACCAGGTGTCGGCGCCTTGGGTCCTGTCCAACCGCTCGGCGACGGAGCGCGCGTCAGCGACCGCGCGCAGGGCCCCCTTGTGGTCTCCCATGGAGGCAAGGGCTCGTGCGGTGACCGCAGCGGCAAGCGCAGCAGGGGCTGTTGCCGTACGGCCGGCCTCGGCACGGGCCTGGGTGGCCAGTTCTGCGGCCGCGTTCGGAGCGCCGTAATTGAGCGGGACCATCGCGTGCCGTGCCAGGCTCCAGGCCAGCATCTGCCGGTCGCCCGACTCTCGGGCGGCCTGCTCGGCAGTGGAGAACCAGCCGTGCGCATCACGCTGGTCACCACGGTCGTGTTGGATGATCGCGACCAAGCCGGTGATCCCAGCCGCCGTACGGGCGAGATCCGCCCGAGCAGATGCCCGGTGCGGACGGCTGAGGGCGTCCCGCAGAAGGTTGAGGTCGTCCTTCATCTGAGCGAGGACGACGTCTGGCGGACGACCGCGATAGCCGCCTCGATGCCGCTCGAACGCTCCTTGCAGATAGCCGAGGTCGCCGGTATCGGAATCGAAGAGGCTGGCATTGATTCCCAGTCGCGCCTCAGCGATACCTGGCAAGGCGATCGCCCCGGTCGCGCCCGCTGCCACACCGAGAAACTGCCGCCGTTTCACGGTCGCAGCCTCCTCTCCTTCATCAACGGCTCGGCTCTGCAGCCTTCGGTAGCGCCTACTCACCGCCACCGCACGAACAATCTCCTCCACGGAGGGCCCGTAGACCTCTGCCAGCAGCTCGTGCCACACCGGTGTCGGCAGACGGCGCTCGGTCTCCCAGCGCTTCAGGTTCTCCGGATCGAACCACCGGCCGCCCTGGGCTTCCTGTATCGCCAGGGCCTGCTCATCACGTGTGAGCCCGAATGATTCGCGGATCCCTCTCAGCATGGCGCCGATGCCGTGCGGTTCCATGCCCACCCCCAAGCGTCCGACAGTCCCGAGCCCATTCCTGGCCCCCCAAAATGGCCCCCACGCGAAAACGCACCCCTCGATGGCACCGGACCGCCCTCACGTAGATGAGTTGACTGGGCTTCAGCCGAACCACGGACAGAAAAGGGATCCCCCGCCTCCCAGCTCGCTACGCCTCAACCCCGGTTCCGAAGTTCGCCGAAGGCCTCGCAGTGGGAGCAGTCCAGCCCGGGACCGGCAGCGGAGTCGGCAGAGAGCAACACACCTAGTGCGTTTCACCCAGAGAAAGAGAGTCACCATGCCCGACCGACAGAACACGACCCAGGACGAAGCGAACGACCTGATGCCCATCGAGATCGGTGACGTGGCCGAGCTGACCCAGGGACAGGGTGGCGGCAGCAGCGAGGACAAGCGTCGCGCCTACAACTGACCAACCAGCCTGGTGCGGCCTCACCACGGGGCCGCACCACGCCCCGGACCATGGAGGAACCGGTGATCTTCGGAGGCTTCAGCAGCCCGCACAAGCCCCACCCCCGGCTGAGCGGAGCAAACCCCGTCGCAGCTCGGTCCCGAACGTGGCAGCTGGGCGGTCCAGCCCGTTCGGCGACGGACGAGACCGGTCGCCGTCATGTACTCGTCCTCGGGCTCTGTGGTGCCACCAGCTCCGAAATTCAGTGTCTGGCCGGTCGCAGGCTGCCGGATGACGTGGGATGGCGATGGCCCGGCTCCTACACGGTCGTGGAAGAAACCGAGACCGGTGTGGCCGTACATGCGGACCCGGCCGCCAGTCGCCCCGTCTACGCCGCTGCCCACCAGGGTGGTTGGGCATGGTGCACGTCGGCCCGGGCACTGGCGTCACTCATCGATGCCCCCGTGGACGCCCAGCGGCTGGTGTGCTCGGTCTTGCTGCCATCGGTACCCGCTCTGGCCGGCAGAAGGACCTTCTTCGCGAAAGTCGAGCAGCTGCCGCCCGGCAGCCGAGTCGAGTTGCCGGCCAATGGCGGCAGCCCCAGGTGTACAACCTTGTGGCACCCCGGGGTCGACGCTGCCGGGCTGCCTACCCACCGTCTGCGTAGTGCACTGACCGAGTCCGTGGCGCTACGAGTGACAGCCGCCCCCGACCTGTCGTGCGACCTGTCCGGAGGGTTGGACTCGACCTCGATCGCCGTACTTGCAGCGTACGCATCGCCCCGCTCCGGGCGTCTCAATGCCGTCACTGTCCATCCCGAGGACGACACCTCCGGTGCGGATGTGCACTACGCGCGTATGACAGCCGATGCGCATGGAGACCGCATCGCCCATCACCTGTTGCCGATGACAGCGCGACACCTGCCGTACACCCGGATCACCGCGGTGACAGCCACCGATGAACCGGCCCCCTCCGTTCTCACTCAGGCCCGTCTGACCGGCCAGCTCCGCTGGGTGCGGACGAACCTCGGCAGTCATACACACCTCACGGGCGACGGCGGCGACAGCGTTCTGTTCCAGCCACCCATTCACCTCGCCGACCTCATACGCGACCGCCGCTGGAGGCAAGCAGTCGGCGAGGCCTTCGACTGGGCTCGCCTGCGACACGGCACGGTCCTGCCGCTTCTGCGCGATGCCTCTCGGGCCGCCAGGACCAGCCGCCGAGACGCCCTTGTTCATCTCGCCGACGTGGTCGGCACACGTGACCGATACGACCACGGGTGCGTCCGCTGGTTCCCCCTTCTTCCATTCCCCGCCTGGGCCGAACCGAAAGCTCAGCGCCTGCTGGGCCAAGCGGCACGCGAGGCGGTCAGTGCACCGGACACGCTGCCCGGTACAGACAGCTCCGTGCGAGTCCTGGTGGACGAGATCCGTGAAGTCGCCCGTACGGCAGCAGCAGACGCCGAGCTTGCCGCCTCCTGCGGAATCGATCTGCAAAACCCTTTCCTGGACTCCACGGTGATGGACACCGTGCTCCGAACACCACTCGCCCAACGGCCACCACTTCATGCCTACAAGCCGCTGCTGAGCGGGGCGATGGCAGGCCTTCTCCCACCAGCCGTAGCCGCCCGCACCACCAAGGGCAGCTTCGATGCTGACCACTACGCCGGCTTGCGCGCCAACCTGCCCGACCTCCTTGCCCTCGCCGACGGCTACTTGGCCAGTCTCGGCCTGATCGACCCGATCTCCCTGGGCCGCGCCCTGTACGGGGCTGCCACGGGCATCCCCATGCCGCTGGCGACCCTTGAACAAGCTCTGGCCGCCGAGGCATGGCTGGTCGCCCACCACCGCGACGCCCCACCTGCCTGGACGATTGGGCACGTCAGGAGCACACGTGATTGAGCTGCCCCGCTTTGCCACCGCCCCAGCCCAGGTCCGAGCCCTCGATTTCCGGCACGTGGTCGTCCTCGTCCACTACCGCAATGGCCAAGTCCTATGTCTCCCGCCCGCCGGAGCAGGACTATGGCGCGACGCTGCTGCCACTGGGCGCCTGGACCGCATACCCCCGGGACTCGCCACCCGCCTACTCACCGCCGGTCTTCTTACCCCGACCACTTCACCCACACCGTGGTCAGCGCCCCTGATCGCGAAGTCCGCCACCGCGAGCTGGGGAAGTGCGGAACACCCCGCCGGAGCGGCTCGACCCGCCGCCACCCGCACCTCCACTGCGGCCGCAGCTGCGGCCGCTCTGGCCGTGGTCCTCGCGACAACTCGACTCGGCAGCCGCAGCGCCGCCATGTACCGCATCACGACCATGATCCGGAGTGCGTTGTCAATCTGCCGCCGCCCCGCCACCCCCGAGCAGGCAGAGGCCGCCGTACTCGCCGTCCGCCGGGTCGGCTGGTACTCACCGGCAAGAACCGCTTGTCTGGAGGAGTCCGCCGCCTCCGTGCTCCTGCTCGCCTCTCGGCGTCTGTCCGCCACCTGGTGCCACGGTGTCGCACCGGACCCCATCAGGCTTCACGCCTGGGTGCAGACTGGCGATGGAGCCCCTGTCGCCGAGCCGCCGTCGACGCTCGCCTATACGCCCACACTCACCATTGGAGGCCGCCATCAGCACCTGCCCTGACCCGATCCTCTGGATCGGCACCGACACCTGCGCTCTCGGCCCCTACCGCGCCGACCTCGTCGAAACCTACTGGCGCTGGGAGCAGGACCCCGCTCTCCTCGTCGGCTATGGCCGCCAAGCACCCGAATCCCTCGAAGCACGCACGGAAGGCATGGCACACCAACTCCGGGGCGAGAACATCCGCTTCACCATCTACCAACTGGACAAGGGTGAACCCACCCCGGTGGGGGTCGCCAGCCTTCTGCCGGACCACGCTGTCCGCACCGCCGAGTACGTCGTCATGCTCGCCGCCGAAGCCCGTGGACGAGGGCTCGGAGCCCTGGCCACCCGACTGACCCTCGACTACGCCTTCCACATCACCAACTTGCGCATGGTCTGGCTCAAGGTCCTCGCCCCGAACAAGGCAGGCATCCGTGCCTACGAGAAGGCGGGATTCCGCACAGTCGGCGCTCTCCGTGAAGCCGGGTACTGGCTCGGGCAGACGTGCGACGAAGTCATCATGGATGCCACCGCGGGAGACTTCGAGGGCCCTTCAGTCGTGACGTGCATGGTGCGCAGCTAGAGGTTGCCCCGTCCGGGTTTGTACGCGTCACGGGCCAGGCCCACAAAGTACCCGTCCCACGGGCTGATGGCCCCTACTCGGGTGCGGCTCCGAACTTGGTCGAGCAGTAGATCCCGAACCCCGCCGAGCTGCTGAAGCCGCCCAGCGAGCTGAGGCTGAGCACCCGCCCGGACCGCTGGCCGCGCATCACCGGAAGCACCGCGCGGCTGACGTTGAGCAGACCGAAGACGTTGGTGTCGTACACCGCACGGACGGCGGCGTCCGTAGCCTCCTCCACCGCACCCAGCAGACCCCGTCCCGCGTTGTTGACCAGGACGTCGATCGTGCCGAAGGTGTCGACGGCGACGGACACCGCCGTACGGGCCTGGGCCTCGTCGGTGACGTCGAGGGCGAGCGGGAGCAGGCGGCCCTCGTACCCGGGCAGTGCCGAGGAGACGGTTTCGGGCTCACGGGCGGTGGCGACGACGTTGTACCCGCGGTCGAGGGCCTGGCGGGCGATCTCCCGGCCGAAACCGAGAGCGAAGCGCCGGTGAGGAAACATGTGGTCATGCGTACTCCTTGGCAGGAAGGACGAGGGATGGAGGCGGCGAACCGTGCGTCGTCCCTGGCGGGTGGGGGTCGTGCTTCCCATGCTCGGCGCGTCCGGGGCGGTCATCCAGGGAAGGATCTACCTAGGAACAGCTGTCCGATGCCGTCTTCGCGCCCACTCCGGTGATCGCCGCACGGTCGACCCCGAGTTCGCGTGCCAGGGCGTCGTCCGTCCACTCCAGCATCGTGGCGCGGGTGAGCGAGCCGGTGTACGAGGTCATCTGCACCGCGAGCCCGTCGAGCAGCGCGGTCAGCCGCCACGCCGCCGCTGCCGGGTCCGCGCAGGAGAACTCGCCCCGCTCGACGCCCTCCGCGACGACCTCGGCCAGCGCGGCCTTCCACTGCTGGTCGAGCCCGCGGGTCACCTCCCGCAGCGCCGGGTCCCGCAGCGCCGCCGACCAGCCCTCGATCCACAGCCGCCAGCCCTTGGCCTGTCCGGTCGGCGCGTACCAGCGGACCGCCGCGCGCAGCCGCTGTACGGCGGTGGTGCGGCGCCCGAGCACTCCACGGAGCTGGGCGAGGTCGGCCTCGGCGGCATGGTGGAACGCGGCCGCGACGAGCCTCTCCTTGGTCGAGAAGTGGTAGAGCACCAGCGCGTTGCTCACCCCGAGAGCCGCGGCCACATCGGCGATCCGCACTGCGGGCACCCCCCGCGCCTCGATCTGCTCGACGGCTGCGCGCAGCAGCTCCTCGCGCCGCTCCTCCACGCTCAACCGGACTCTCGCCATACCGTCACCCTAGGCCGGAGCGCCGGGCCCCCGGACCTCCCGTGCGCTGTCCGCCGTGCGCCGTACGGCGATGACGTTGTCGGTGACCGTCGCGGTCCGGCCGTCAGGCCCGGTGGCGGTCCGCCGGGGCGCGTGGCACCGCTCGGTGTGCCAGCCGTCATCGAGTCGCAGGGAGGCCAACACCTCGGCGGGCGAGGGGAATTGCACGTCCTCACCGGCCCGCCAGGACCATGGGGCCACCGAAGCGTGCTCCACCACGATCAGCAGACCGCCCGGCGCCACCGCACGGGCGGCACGGCGCAGCACCTCATCGCGGGGGATCTCGACCGGGGTGTGGAAGTAACTGGCACTGACCAGGTCGAAGGAGCCGTCGGGGAACGTCCTGGCCAGGTCGTGCCGGTCGGGGTGGACCCGGTCGGCCACACCGGCGGCCTCGGCCCCGGCGGCGACCCGGCCCAGGGCCGTGGCGGAGACGTCGACCGCGGTGACGTCCCACCCGCGTGCGGCGAGCCAGAGCGCGTCGCCGCCGTGCCCGCAGCCCAGGTCCAGGGCGGTCTTCGGAGCGGGGGCCAGGGCGGGGACGAGTTCGGCCAGGACCGCGTTGGGCCTGGTGCCCCATTGCGGCGGAAGACCGGCATAGTGGCGCTCCCAGAAGGATGTGGAGTCGGTGGTGGTGGGCGTGGTGGCGCTCTCCGGGGTGCTGCGGTCTGCGGCGCTGTTCATGGGCACGGCCTCTCTGCTGGGGGTGGGCTGCGCGGCCTGTGGTGAGGACAGTGCGCCGTCCACCGGCGGAGTTGCAAAGGTTCATGCCGTTTCGGCATCTTGGAGACATGGGCACCAAGGGCGCGGACGCAAAGGGCACAGGCGCCAAGGGCACGGACGCCAAAGGCATGAGCGCCAGGGGCGCGGGCACCGCGAAGAAGGACGTGCTGGACGCGGTCGGGCCGCGGCTGCGGGAGTTGCGGCGCAGGCGCGGCCTGACGCTGGCCGAGCTGGCCGAGCGGACCGGGATCAACGGGAGCACCCTCTCCCGTCTCGAATGCGGTGACCGCAGACCGACCCTGGAGCTGTTGCTGCCGCTCGCGGAGATCTACGCGGTCCCTCTCGACGAACTGGTCGGGGCGCCGCGCACCGGCGATCCGCGCATCCATGTCCAGCCGGTCACCCGGGACGGCATGACGTACGTACCGCTCAGCCGTCCCGGCGGTGTGCAGGCCCACAAGCTGCTCATCCCGCCCCGGCCCGGTGTCGAGCCCGAGCTGAAAACGCACGCGGGGTTCGAATGGGTCTATGTGCTCGCCGGACGGCTGCGGCTGATCCTGGGCGAGCAGCGTCTGGCCCTGAAGGCCGGTGAGGCGGCCGAGTTCGACACCCATGTACCGCACTGGCTCGGCTCGGACGACGACCGGACGGTGGAACTGCTCGTACTCTTCGGGCACCAGGGCGAGCGGGCCCACCTCAAGGCCCGCACCGGCTGACACCGCCGGACCTGCCGCGGCCTCACCGCCGAACCTGCCACGGCCTCACCGCCGGACCTGCCACGGCCTCACCGCCGGACCCGCCACGGCCTCACCGCCCCTGCCACAGCCTCCTGTCCTGCGTGCTGTCCGACGTACTGCCCGTCGTCCTGTCCGCCGTCAGGATGCGGTGGATCAGCCGGGCGCCCGCCCGTGCGGTGCGGCGGTCGGCGTCGAGGCCCGGGTTCAGTTCGGCGACATCGACCAGCAGGGGAGCCCCGCCGGCTGCCACGCGGGCGCAGACATGCTCGATGATCTCCATCTGTACGCCGTAGGCGGCCGGGGCGCTGACCCCGGGAGCCGCACCGGCCGGAAGCACATCGAGGTCGATGCTGAGATGGACGATGTCGCAACTCGCCAGGAACGCGTCGACGAACGCGTCCACGCGCGGCAGGTCGAACATCCGGCAGTGGGTGTCCGGCAGGTACCGCACGCCGAGCCGGTCGGCGGTGCGGAACAGCCGCTCGGTGTTGCTCGGCTGACTCACGCCGAGCACCCAGTAGTTCAGCTCCGCACCGCGCTGCTGCTCGGCGTGTGCCATCTGCAGGAACGGTGTGCCGGAGCTGGGCTGTACGTCGTCGCGCAGGTCGAAGTGGGCATCGAGGTTCAGTACGCCGAGACGGCCGCCCTCACGCACCGCGCGGGTACCGGCCAGCCCGATGTAACTGCCGTACGCCACCTCGTGGCCGCCGCCGAGCACCACCACCGGGTGGCCGCCGTCGACGAGCGGGGTGATCACCTGGCCCAGGCGGTGCTGCCCCTCTTCGAGGTGACCGTCGGCCACTTCGATGTCACCGATGTCCAGCGCGCGCAGCGGCCTCGGAAGCGCCATGGGCCCGAGGGCGGCGCGCAGTTCGGCCGGTCCTTCCGCCGCCCCCTGGCGGCCCTTGTTCCGGCGGACGCCCTCGTCGCTGCGGAAACCGACGAACGCCACGTCGCCCGGTTCCGCGTGGCCGGCACCGAGGCCGACCACATGGTGCCAGCGCAGGTTGTCGTCCCCGGGCCCGTCGTCACGGCCCGTCCAGGGTGCGGGGGCCACGTCCACGGCCGACGGCGGCATCAGGACCGACGTCGACTGCGGTGTCCGGGGCGACGCAGGTGTCCGGACCGACTGCGGTGTCGGGGCCGTCGGCGGTGTCTGGACCGACCGCGGTGTCCGGGTCGCCGTCACCGGCCGTCCTCCTCGGTCATCGGAATGCGTACGCCACGGTCGCGCGCCACGGACGCGGCGTGGTCGTAGCCGGCGTCCACATGACGGATGACACCCATGCCGGGGTCGTTGGTCAGCACCCGGGAGAGCTTCTGGGCGGCGAGTTCGGTGCCGTCGGCGATGCAGACCTGGCCGGCGTGGATGGAGCGGCCCATGCCGACGCCCCCACCGTGGTGGATGGAGACCCAGGACGCACCGGACGAGGTGTTCACCAGGGCGTTGAGCAGCGGCCAGTCGGCGATGGCGTCGGAGCCGTCGAGCATCGACTCGGTCTCGCGGTACGGCGAGGCGACGGAGCCGGAGTCGAGGTGGTCGCGGCCGATGGCGACCGGGGCGGACAGCTCGCCGGATGCGACCATCTCGTTGAACCGCAGTCCGGCGCGGTGGCGCTCGCCGTAGCCGAGCCAGCAGATACGGGCGGGCAGGCCCTCGAAGGAGACGCGCTCCCCGGCCATCTTGAGCCAGCGGTGCAGGTGCTCGTTCTCCGGGAACAGCTCCATGATGGCCTTGTCGGTGGCCGCGATGTCCTCGGGGTCGCCGGAGAGCGCGGCCCAGCGGAACGGGCCGAGGCCTTCCTCGAACAGCGGGCGGATGTGCGCCGGGACGAAGCCGGGGAAGTCGAAGGCGCGGGCGTAACCCGCCTTGCGGGCCTCGTCGCGGATGGAGTTGCCGTAGTCGAAGACCTCGGCGCCCGCGTCCAGGAAGCCGACCATGGCCTCGACGTGCCGGGCCATGGAGGCGCGGGAGCGCTCGGTGAAGTCGGCCGGGTCCTTGGCCGCCAGCTCGTGCCACTCCGCCAGGCTCACGCCGGCGGGCAGGTAGGCCAGCGGGTCGTGCGCGGAGGTCTGATCGGTGACGATGTCGAGGGGCGCGCCCCGCCTGAGCAGCTCGGGGAAGACGTCGGCGGCGTTGCCCGCCAGGCCGATGGAGAGCGGCTTGCGGGCGTCGCGGGCCTCGGTGGCGAGGCGGAGCGCGTGGTCGATGTCGTCGGCCGCGACGTCGAGGTAGCGGTGGGCGATACGGCGCTCGATACGGGTGGGGTCGACGTCGACGCAGATCGCGACGCCGTCGTTCATCGTCACGGCGAGCGGCTGAGCGCCGCCCATGCCGCCGAGCCCGGCGGTCAGGGTGATCGTCCCGGCCAGGGTGCCGCCGAACTTCTTGCGGGCGACGGCGCCGAACGTCTCGTACGTGCCCTGCAGAATGCCCTGGCTGCCGATGTAGATCCAGGAACCGGCCGTCATCTGCCCGTACATGGTCAGCCCGCGCGCCTCCAGGGAGCGGAACTCCTCCCAGTTGGCCCAGTCGCCGACCAGGTTGGAGTTGGCGATCAGCACGCGCGGCGCCCACTCGCTGGTGCGCATGACGCCGACCGGCTTGCCCGACTGCACCAGCAGCGTCTCGTCGTCCTTGAGCGTCTTCAGGGTGCGGACGATGGCGTCGTACGCGGGCCAGTTACGGGCGGCCTTGCCGGTGCCGCCGTAGACGACCAGGTTCTCCGGGTGCTCGGCGACCTCGGGGTCGAGGTTGTTCATGAGCATCCGCAGCGCGCCTTCCTGCTGCCAGCCGAGGCAGGTCAGTTCGGTGCCGCGGGGTGCCTGGACGGTCCGGGGGCGGGCCTCCGGGGAAACGCTGGTCATTGAGACTCCTGGGGGGAGGTCTGAGTGGGGAGCGCCGGTGGTGCGGTACCGGCGTGCTCTCCCATGACAGGCGGCGGGCGGGAGCCGGGCCAGTGCTTACGCCCCGGTTTCTCGGATCCGAGACCGTGAAGGGGGCTCGCCTATAGTTTTCGGGCGGGGGACAAGGGGCGGACGGGCTGGTGACAGGGATGGCGGACGGCTTGGCCGTGAGCACTGCGGGGCTGGCCCGGCTGTACGGGGAGCGCACGGCCGCCGGCACACCGGCGTACCAGCGGATCAAGGACCTGGTGGCGGAGCAGATCCGCAGCGGGCGCTGGCGGGAGGGCGACGCGCTGCCGTCGGAGAGCCAGTTCGTCGCCTCGCTCGGACTGTCCCGGATGACGGTCAACCGCGCACTGCGGGAGCTTGCGGCGCAGGGGCTGATCCGCCGGGTGATGGGCGTGGGCAGCTTCGTGGCCCTGGCCAAGGGGAGTTCGGGCCTGGTCGAGGTGCAGAACATCGCCGAGGAGGTCCGCCGCCGGGGCCACCGCTACGGCGCCCGGGTGCTGTCGGTCCGCGCCGAGCCCGCCGACCGCAGGGCAGGCGCCGAACTCGGGGTCGCCGCCGGGCGACCCGTCTTCCGCTCCCGGGTCCTGCACAGCGAGAACGGCGTGGTCATCCAGCTGGAGGACCGCTACGTCAACCCGGCCTTCGCGCCCGGGTATGCGGAGCAGGACTTCACCGAGCGGACTCCGTTCGCCTTCCTCTCCGCTGTCGCACCGCTCGACCGCGGGGAGCACATCGTGGAGGCGGTGCTGCCCGACGCCGAGGAGTGCGCCCTGCTCGGCGTCGCCGCGTCTGAGCCCTGCCTGCTCGTCCACCGTCGTACCTGGTCGCGGGGTGCCCTGGTGAGCATCGCGCGCCTGCTGCATCCCGGCTCGCGCTATCGGCTGGAAGGCGCCTTCGAGCCGGAGGGACCGGCCTGATCCGCCTGGCCTGTGCGAGCCACCTGACCCGTCTGGGCCGTCTGGGGTGTGCGCCCCCTCTGGGCCGTCTGGCCTGTGGGACCCGTCTGGGGCGTCTGGCCTGTGCGACCCACCTGCCCTGCCTGACCCGTCTGCCCCGCCTGGCCCGTCTGCCCCGCCTGCCCCGTCCGGGGCGTCTGGCCTGTGCGACCCACCTGACCCATCTGCCCCGCCTGGCCCGTCTGCCCCGCGGGCGCCCGGCCGGATACGGCGGACGTCAGCCGGGACGCGCCCTGCTGGAGGGCGTCGCGCACCTCGTCGGGGCCGTGCGGGCTGTGGTGGGTGTGCCAGGTGGTGCTGAGCGCCGCGACGGGGCGCCCGTGGTGGTCGAAGGCCGCCACCCCGAGCGAGCGGAAGCCCCGGGAGACCAGCTCGGTCTCCTCCGACCAGCCGCGTTCCCGGTCCCGGGCCAGCAGACCGAGCAGCTCCGTCAGTGACCGCGGCCCCTTCCCCGTACGGGTGATGAGGTCGCCGGGGCGTGAGAAGAGCGCCCGTACCTGCGCCTCGGTGGAGTGGGCGAGGATGGCGCGGCCGTTGGCCGTGAGATGGGCGGGCAGCCGTACGCCGATATCGGTGACGAGGCCGGCCTCCACATCGCCCGAACGCCCCGCGGACGGGCGTTCCTTGAGCAGATAGACCGTCTCGGCGCCGTGCAGGATCCCGAGGTGCACGGTCTGGCCGAGCCGGGCGGCGAGCGTGTGCAGCACGGGGCGGGCGAGCCGCTCCAGGGGCTCGTGGCGCAGATAGGCGGAGCCGATCTCGAAGGCGGCCATCCCGAGGCCGTACGCCTGTTCCTCCGGGAGGTAGGTGACGAATCCGCGCTCGGCGAGCACCGCGAGGATGTGGTACGCGGAGGAGCGCGGGATGCCCAGGTCGCGGGCGATGGCGGCGGTCTTCACCGGTCCCGAGCGCCCGGCCAGATGGACCAGGATGTCCAGCGCGCGGCCCACCGCGGGCGAAGTGCTCGACACCGGGCCGGTCGGTGCGGCGCCCTGCTCATTCACTCTGCTCACCCACCTTGCTCAGCCACCTTGCTCACCCACCCTGTTCACTCACTGGATCACCCCTTGACATCACCTGTATATACAGGAATATACAGGGTGCTCCCCGCGGTGCGCGGCGCTCAGGGATTCACTCAGGGGCTCCACTCACGGCTCCACTCACGGCTTCACTCACGGCTCCGGAGAGTCCCCACTCCGGCCTCCCCTCCCCCAAGCGTCCCGCACCCCCGTCACCGCTGGTCCCACCAAGGGAGGACACAGTTGTCCACCGAAAAGGCGACGCTGAGCCGAGGGCTCAACTCCCGGCACATCCGCTTCATCGCACTGGGTTCGGCCATCGGCACCGGACTCTTCTACGGGTCGTCCGAATCCATCAGAGCAGCCGGGCCTGCCGTGCTCCTGGCCTATCTGATCGGCGGCGCCGCCGTCTTCCTCGTCCTGCGGTCGCTCGGCGAGATGGCCGTACGCTCCCCGTGCGCCGGCTCCTTCGGCGAGTACGCCACGAAGCATCTCGGCCCGCTGGCCGGCTTCACCACGGGGTGGACCTACGCCTTCGAGATGGTCATCGTCTGTATCGCGGACATCACCGCGGTCGGCGTCTACATGGGCTTCTGGTTCCCCGGTGTGCCGCGCTGGATCTGGGTGCTGGCCGCCGTCCTCGTCATCGGCGCGCTCAATCTCGTCAGCGTCAAGGTCTTCGGTGAGCTGGAGTTCTGGCTCTCCCTGGTGAAGATCGTCGCCATCGCCGCGATGATCATCGGGGGCATCGCCGTGATCGTCTTCGGCCTCGGCAGCGGGAGCGAGCACGTGGGCGTGTCGAACCTCTGGGACAACGGCGGCTTCTTCGCCCATGGCGTCCACGGCTTCGTCATCTCCTTCGCCGTGGTCATGTTCGCCTTCGGCGGCACCGAGATCATCGGCGTCACGGCAGGTGAGGCGGACTCCCCGGAGAAGACCATCCCGAGCGCCGTGAACTCCATCCCGGTGCGCATCATCCTCTTCTACGTCCTGACCCTCGCCGTGATCATGTCCGTCAACCCCTGGCAGCACGTCGGCACCACGGGCAGCCCCTTCGTGCAGATCTTCACCGGCGTCGGCCTCAAGTCGGCCGCCGCCGTACTGAACGCCGTCGTCCTCACCGCGGCCCTCTCCGCGATCAACAGCGACATCTTCGCGGCGGGCCGCATGATGTTCGGCCTGGCGGAGCGCGGTCAGGGCCCCGCGGTGATGCGCAGGCTCAGCCGCAACGGCGTGCCCTGGGTGACCACCCTCAACATGATCGGAGCGCTGCTCCTCGGCGTCCTGATGAACTACCTGATGCCGGGCAAGGTCTTCCTGATCATCTCCTCGATCGCCACCTTCGCCACGGTCTGGGTGTGGCTGATGATCCTGCTGACCCAGGTGAAGGCCCGCCGGGACATGTCCCGCGATGAGCAGTCCGCGCTGCGGTTCCCCGTCCCCTGGTGGCCGTACGGGCAGATCGCCGCCATCGTCTTCATGGCCGGCGTCCTGGTGGTGCTCGGCTTCTACGGGAGCACCCGCGTCGCCCTGGTCGTCGGCGTCGTATGGCTGGCGCTGCTCGCGGGCATCCACACTCTCTGGGTGGGCCCGCGCCTCGCCGCCCGGCCGGATCCCGACTCCGCCCGGCCGGATCCCGACTCCACCGCGCAGCCGGATCCGGACTCCGCCGCCCGGCCGCGTACGGACGAGGTGGCGGCGCCCGGGACGGGGACCGCCACGGCGGGCCCGCGGTAACCGACGGGCGCCAGGACAGCCGCGTCCGGGATACCGGACCGCACGGTGCCACCCGGCCGTGTCTGGTATCCCGGACACATCTCTCCTGCCACCTGTCGCGTCTCCCCCCTGACATGCGGCTTCATGGAGACATGAACATTGTTGTAGGGATCGGCCCTCTCTCCGCCGAAGATGTCGTCTCCGTCGCACGCCACGGCGCCCGCGTCGAGCTCTCGCCGGAAGCGCTCAAGGAGATCGCACGCAGCCGCGAGGTGATCGAGGGCCTCGCCGACGACGTGGTCCCCCACTACGGCGTCTCCACCGGCTTCGGTGCCCTTGCCACCCGGCACATCCCCACCGAATCGCGCGCCCAGCTCCAGCGCAGCCTGGTGCGTTCGCACGCCGCCGGTTCGGGCCCCGAGGTGGAGCGCGAGGTGGTGCGCGCCCTCCTACTGCTGAGGCTGTCCACGCTGGCCACCGGCCGTACCGGCGTACGCACGGAGACCGCCGAGGCGTACGCGGCGCTGCTCAACGCCGGTCTCACCCCGATCGTCCACGAGTACGGCTCGCTGGGCTGCTCCGGTGACCTCGCGCCGCTGGCGCACTGCGCGCTCGCCGTCATGGGTGAGGGCGAGGTACGGGACGCGGAGGGCGTACGCAAACCGGCCGGCGAAGCACTGGCCGATGCGGGCCTCACCCCGGTCACCCTGCACGAGAAGGAGGGCCTCGCCCTCATCAACGGCACCGACGGCATGCTCGGCATGCTCGTGCTGGCCGCACACGACCTGCGGAAGCTGCTGCGCACCGCCGACATCGCCGCCGCGATGAGCGTCGAGGGCCAGCTGGGCACCGACGCCGTCTTCGCCGCCGACCTCCAGGCGCTGCGCCCGCACCCGGGCCAGGCCGACAGCGCGGCGAATCTGCGCGCGCTGATGGCCGGTTCCGGCATCGTCGCCAGCCACCGCGGCCCGGAGTGCACCCGGGTGCAGGACGCGTACTCGCTGCGCTGTTCCCCGCAGGTGCACGGCGCGGCCCGCGACACTCTCACCCACGCCGAGACCGTCGCATCCCGCGAGCTCGCCAGCGCCATCGACAACCCGGTGGTGACCCACGACGGCCGGGTGGAGTCCAACGGCAACTTCCACGGCGCACCCGTCGCCGCCGTCCTGGACTTCCTCGCCATCTCCGCCGCCGATGTGGCCTCGGTCTCCGAGCGGCGCACCGACCGCTTCCTCGATGTGGCCCGTAACAACGGTCTGAACCCGTTCCTCGCCGACGACCCGGGCGTCGACTCCGGCCACATGATCGCGCAGTACACACAGGCCGCGATCGTCTCCGAGCTCAAGCGGCTGGCCGCGCCCGCATCGGTCGACTCCATCCCCTCCAGCGCCATGCAGGAGGACCACGTCTCGATGGGCTGGTCCGCCGCCCGCAAGCTGCGCCGCGCGGTCGACGGGCTCACCCGTGTCCTCGCCGTCGAGATCTACACCGCGGCCCGCGCGCTCGACCTGCGGGCACCGCTGACCCCGGCGGCCGGCACCGGCGCGGTGCTCGGCGGACTGCGCGAAACGGTCGAGGGCCCCGGCCCGGACCGCTGGCTCGCCCCCGAGATCGAGGCGGCCGTGCGCTATGTCGCGGAGGGCGCCGCCGTGGCCGCAGCGGAGTCGGCGGTCGGCCGGCTCAGCTGACGCAGCGGCTCAGCTGACGCGGCGGCGCGGCTCACGCGGCGGCCCGGCTCACGCGGACGGCTCAGCTGAGGCGGGCGCCCGTACGGAGCGACGACGGCCGGGCGGCTCGGGCAGCCCGGCAGGCAGTAGCGGCGGCACGGGCAGCCCGGGCAGAGGCGGGCGCCCCACGCCGTACGGAGGGCCGGCACCCGGCGTGCTCACACGCTGCGGGCCGGCCCTTCCTCCATGCCCGCCGGCGCCTCCAGCACACCGCCCACCCGGCGGGTCAACTCCCTTGCGGTACGCAGGACATGGCCCGCGATCCGCTCCCGCTCCTCCAGCCCGACGGCGGCCCCCGGAAAGGTGACAGCGACGCCCGCGATCGGGTGGGCGCCGTGGTCGAGCACGGCGGCGGCGACGGAGGAGAAGCCCTCGGTGACCTCCCCCTCCTCCGTCGCGTAACCGCGCCGCCGCACCTCGACCAGCAGGTGATGGAGCGCCGACAGGGAGTTCGGCCCGGTCTCGTTACGCGAGACGAACGCCGACGCGTCGGGGAAGAGGGCGCGCACCTGCGCCCGCGAGAGCCGCGCCAGGACGGCCCGGCCACTGGCGGTGAGGTGGGCGGGAAGCCGTACCCCCACATCGCTGACCAGCGGCGCCCGGCCCGGTGCGCGCTCCTCGATCACGTACAGCACCTCGCGCCCGTGCAGCAGCGCGAGGTGCGCGTTGTGCCCGCTGCGGTCGACGAGCTGCGCGAGCGGCAGCCTGGCCAGCCGCTCGAAGGGGGCCTGCCTGCTGTAGCCCGAAGCGAGTTCGAAGGCGCTGACGCCCAGCCCGTAACGGCGCTCCTCCGTCAGATGGACGACGAAGTCCTCGCGGGCGAGCGTGTCGAGCAGGTGGTACGTCGTGGACCGGGGCAGCCCCACATCGCGGCTGATGGCGGCGGCGGGCACCGGACCGGCCTGACGTGCGAGATAGCGCAGGACAGCAAGTACCTGGGCGGCGGCGGGCACAGTGGACATGCCGCGAGCGTACGCGCGCCACGCACCGGGCCGCGCACGTCGCCGCCGTACACGCCGCCCCCGCCACGGCCGCCACCCCACCCGCCGCACCATGTCTGGGATGCCAGACAGTAGGTACGCTGCCACCGTGGCGGGACGGTCTCCGGCTGGGGCTTCATGGAGACATGGCACACGCGACCACCACCCTCGTCACGAACATCGGCAGCCTGGTCACGAACGACCCCTCGCTCGGTGCCGGCCCCCTGGGCCTGCTCCGCGACGCCGCCGTCCTGATCGAGGGCGCGGACATCGCCTGGGCCGGGCCCGCCGCCACGGCCCCGGCGGCGGACCACCGCGTCGACGCCCAGGGGCGCGCCGTCATCCCGGGCTTCGTCGACTCGCACAACCACCTGGTCTTCGCGGGTGACCGCACCGAGGAGTTCAACGCCCGTATGTCGGGCCGCTCCTACACCGCGGGCGGCATCCGCACCACCGTCGCCGCCACCCGCGCGGCGAGCGACCAGGAGCTGAGCGCTACCCTGGCCCGCCACCTCGCCGAGGCGCTCCGGCAGGGAACGACCACGGTCGAGACGAAGTCCGGTTACGGTCTCACCCCCGAGCACGAGGCCCGTGCGCTGCGGGTGGCGAGGGAGCACACGGACGAAGTGACGTTCCTGGGCGCGCACATCGTCCCGCCCGAGTACGCCGACGACCCCGCGGGGTACGTCGGTCTGGTCACCGGCCCGATGCTGGAGGCGTGCGCCCCGTACGCCCGCTGGATCGACGTCTTCTGCGAGCAGGGCGCCTTCGACGGCGACCAGGCCCGTGCGATCCTCACCGCCGGTACGGCCAGGGGCCTCATCCCCCGCGTGCACGCCAACCAGCTCGGCCACGGCCCCGGGGTCCAGCTCGCCGTCGAACTCGGCGCCGCATCAGCGGACCACTGCACCCACCTGACCGACGCCGACGTCGACGCCCTCGCCCAGGGCGGCACCGTCGCCACCCTGCTGCCCGGCTGCGAGTTCTCCACCCGCGCCGCCTACCCCGACGCCCGGCGGCTCCTCGACGCCGGCGCCACCCTCGCCCTGTCCACCGACTGCAACCCGGGCTCCTCCTTCACCAGCTCCATGCCCTTCTGTATCGCCATCGCCGTACGGGAGATGGGCATGACCCCCGACGAAGCCCTCTGGGCCGCCACCGCCGGAGGAGCCCGCGCCCTGCGCCGCGACGACATCGGCCGCCTCACCCCCGGCGCCCGCGCGGACCTCGCCCTCCTCGACGCCCCCTCCCCTGTCCATCTCGCCTACCGGCCCGGCGTACCCCTGATCTCCGCCGTGTGGCAGGCGGGCCGGCGCCACCCGGGCACCGCGTGAACGGCGGCCCGCCGCGCGCCGCACGACCGCATGACCACGTGACCGCCTGACCGAGGACCGCAGGACCGCACGACCGCACGACCGCACGACCGCACGACCGCACGACCGCACGACCGCACGACCGCACGACCGCACGACCGCACCCGAAGGGAACCACTCAGATGGTCGACCAGGCAGCCGCCACCGGCAGAGAGCTGCGCGTGCTCCGGGCGCACAACCGGGCGCAGGCGCCCTGGAAGAACGGCGGCGGCATCACCCGCGAGGTCGCCGCAGGACCTGCCGGGGCCGGTCTTGACGACTTCTCCTGGCGGGTGAGCCTGGCCGAGGTCGGGCAGGGGGGACCGTTCTCCTCCTTCGCCGGTGTGGACCGGGTCATCGCCCTCGTGGAAGGGGCCGGGATGGAGCTCACGGTCGACGGATTCCCGCACCCGGTCGCCGCCCCCTTCCGGCCCTTCGCCTTTCCGGGGGACGCGACCACCACCTGCCGCCTCATCGGCGGCCCCCTCGTCGACTTCAACGTCATGACACGGCGCACCGAGGCCACGGCCCAAGTCCACTTCGCCTGTGCGGACTTCGCCCCTGAAGACTTCGCCCTCTCCCCCCGTCAAGGGGAGCTGATCCTCGTGATCGCCCTGCTGGGCACGGTGACCTTCGACGAGCCGGGCGTGACCCTCGGCCGTTTCGACGCGGCCCTGCTCTCCGGCGGGGGCGCCGGGGCGGATGCCGGGGCGGGCGGCGGCTGGGACATCGGCCAGGACACCGACCCGGGCATCGGCCGTGAGCCGGCTCCGGCCACCGGCCGGGGAATCCGTCAGGTGCGGGTCGAAGGAGCTGCGGCGATCGTCACCCTGACCCCCGTCCCCGGCTCGTCCGGCCTGTGACCGGTGGGAACAGCCGTGCAGGCACCCGGGCGCGCCGACATCGCCGGCCCCGTCGCCGCCCGTCTGCGGCAGTTGATGGAGGGCCACCGGCCGACCCCCGCCCAGCAGCGCATCGCGGACAGTATGCTGCGCCGCCCGGCCGACGTACCGTTCCTCTCCAGCGTCGCGCTGGCCGGTCTTGCGGGTGTCAGCCAGCCGTCCGTCACCCGGTTCGCGGTGGCGCTGGGCTTCGACGGCCACCCGGCCCTGCGGCGCCATCTGTGGGAGGCCGTCACCGGCGGGCCGGGACCGGCTGCCACCACCGCGAACGCCTACCAGACGCTGGTCAGGGCCGAGATCGACAACCTCCGCGAGCTGACCAACGCCCTCGCCGACCCGGCGTCCGTCGTCCGCGCGGGCCGTCTGCTCGCCGCCTCCCGCCCGCTGCTGGTCCTGGGCCTGCGGGCCGCCGCCGCCCAGGCCGCCGACTTCGACCGTCTCGCCCGTACGGTGCACCCCGACGTACGGCTGCTCGACCGAGGCGGAACAGAGCTGACCGACCGCATCGACGACGCCGTGCGCACCGGCGCATCGGCACTGCTGTGTTTCGCCCTGCCCCGGCACCCGCGCGAGGTGGTCGACGCCCTCGCCTACGCGCAGGGGGCCGGTCTGACCGTCGTCACCGTCACCGACAGCGCCTTCGGGCCCGTCGCCCCCCACACCGACCTGCTGCTGCCCGCCGCGGGCACGGCCCGGCGGTTCGAGACCGGCTGCGCCACGGTGCTGCTCGGCCGCGTTCTGCTCCGGGCCGTCCACCAGGCACTCACCGGGGGCGCGTCACCCGCACCGAGTACGGAACCCACCACCAACCAGCCTTCCTGGCAGTCTTCCTGACAGGCCATCACCCATACCACCCGAAACGCTCGGCGATCACCGGCAGCCGGTCCGCGACGATGGCGTGGGCGGCAGCCCGCGGCGTCGTTCCGTCGGCAGCGGACCGGGCGAGCACCTGGTCGACCAGCGCCCGCATCGACCGCCGGATGTGGGCGAACGCCTCATCCGCGTCGGCTCCGATGTCACCGAAGAGCGTCCACCACCACCACGCGTTCGTGGCCGAGTTGACGACCACATCGGGCAGGACAGCGACACCGCGCTCCGCGAGCAGGGCCTCCGCATCGGGCCGTACGGGCATATTGGCCGCCTCGACGATCCAACGCGCCCCGATCCGTGTCTGGTTGGCCGCATCGATGGCGTACGAGACAGCCGCCGGCACAAGCACATCGGCATCGACAGCCAGCCAGGCATCCCGCCCCGGCAGCTCCACATCGCCGGGACCGAGCGCGGTACGGTCCACCGTCCCGTAGGCGTCGCGCGCGGACAGCAGCGCCTCCACATCGAGCCCGGCGGGGTTGGCGACCGTGCCCCTGACATCGGCCACAGCCACGATCCGCAGACCGGCAGCGGCGAGAAAACGGGCGGTCGCCCCGCCCATCGTGCCGAGCCCCTGCACCGAGACCCGCGTCCCCTCGTACGGGTCGCCCGCGCGGTCCAGGACCGCCAGCACCGATTCGGCGACCCCGCAGCCGCCCGCCAGTTCACCGAGCCCGATCCCGTCCACCTCGACCGCGAAGGCGTCCGCCAGCCGCTGCCGGGCCGCAGGCTCGTCGTCGAGGAGGGGGTAGACGGCCTGGACGGAGGAGACGAGTCCCGCATCGGCGGCGGCTCTGTCCACGTCGTCCTGGCTCAGCCCCAGATCCTCACCGGTGGTCCAGAACCTCTCGATGTACGGCCGCATGGCCCGCAGATACCGCACCAGGATGCCGTAAGCGTCGGGGCTGCGCGGGTCGCAGTCGATACCGCCCTTGGCGCCGCCGAGCGGGAGGTAACGGGCCGTGGGGTCGTCGCCGTTGAAGTGCAGGGCCTCCTTCATGGTCATGCCCCGTGCCAGCCCGGCGACCTCGTCGAGCGTGCAGCCCTCCCGCATCCGCAGACCGCCGCTGGACACACCGCGCACCAGCCGGTCGACCACCAGGTGGCCCCGGCGGCCGGTGACATGGTCGGTCCAGGTCAGCGAGATCAGCGGGGCGGGCGGCTCGGACACGGTGCCTCCTGGGACGACGTACGACGGCGGAGTCAATCTACTGAACCGCCAGTCAGCATGCCGGACCGGTCCCGGACAGGCCGGACCCGTCAGGAGAGGGCCCGGACCCGTCAGGAGAGGACCGGACCCGTCAGGAGAGGACCGGACCCGTCAGGAGAACGGAATGCCGTCGCCGCGGCCGGTCACGCCGGGCCGGGTGTTCAGCGACCACATGTGCGTACACCGAGGGCACTGGAGGTGGACGACCGGCCCCCTGTTGGAGATCAGATAGCGCCAGTGCTCGAAGCAGTTGCGGCGCGAGGCGCAGGTCGCGCAGTGGCGGGCGTCGTCGCAGACCGGACAGGCCACCCAGGCACGCCGCCCGGAGTCCGCCTGCGGATCAATGGGCAGCCGCACGGCCCGGCCCCTCCCCCGGCAGAACACCGGCCGCCACCAGCATGTCGTAGGTACGCTGCTGCTCCGCGTCCAGGCCCGAGTACAGCAGGGCGTACGCCTCGTCCTCACCCCGGAGCGCGGCCACCGGGTCCCAGTCGGAACCGAGCGCGGCCATGACCTCGGTCCGCCGCCTGACCTCGTCGAGGGTCAGGTCGACAGCGAAGGGGGTGAGGTCGGCGGCGCCGTCGGTGTTGTCCTGGTTCTCGGTGTTGTCCGGGTTCATGGCGAGACTTCCGATGAGCTGGCAGTTCACCACCATCTGTACCAGGCACCGAGGGCCCGAGGGAAGGGTGACCTAAGTCGCCCCGGACACCCCGGACGGCGCCCGGCCGGGGCGACCGGCGGACCGCACTCGGGCCCACGTCCGGATCCGCAGCCGGAGGAAGGCGGTTGCCCCCGTCGAGGAGCGCCGCACGGACCGGCCCGACCGGGACAGGCACCCATGGCACCCGTGGCACCTGTGACGTACTTCATGGCCCACCGGCCACAGGCTGAGCCGCCGCCTCACTTCCCCGTGACCTGTGTCCGTACCGCCCCCATGCTCGCCACGATCACCAGCGCGATGGCCAGCGCGTCCACGGCGGAGAGCGCCTGGTGCAGGACGAGGAAACCGGCCGTCGCCGCGATGGCCGGTTCCAGGCTCATCAGGACCGCGAAGGTCGACGCGGGGAGCCGGCGGAGGGCGAGCAGTTCCAGGGTGTACGGGAGTACGGACGAGAGCAGGGCCACCGCGGCGCCCAGCCCGAGTGTGCTCGGGACGAGCAGCTTCGAGCCCGCGTCCGCGATGCCCAGCGGCAGCATCAGCAGGGCCCCCACCGTCATCGCCAGCGCAAGACCGTCCGCGCGCGGGAACCGGGCGCCGGTGCGGGCGCTGAAGATGATGTACGCGGCCCACATCCCGCCCGCCGCGAGCGCGAACGCCACACCCACCAGGTTCAGACCGCCGAAGCCACCACCGCTCAGCAGCACCACCCCGCAGAGGGCGAGACCGGCCCACAACAGGTTCACCAGCCTGCGTGAGGCGATCACCGAGAGGGCGAGCGGGCCCAGCACCTCCAGGGTCACGGCCGCGCCCAGCGGGATACGGTCGGCCGCCTGGTAGAAGAAGCCGTTCATTCCGGCCATGGCGACCCCGAAGACCAGGACGGTGCCCCAGTCCGTCCGTGAAAGCCCGCGCACCCGGGGCCGGCACACGACGAGCAGCACGACCGCGGCGACGGCGAGCCGCAGCGAGACCACACCGAGCGCCCCGGCCCTCGGCATCAGCCAGACCGCCACGGCCGCCCCGAACTGCACCGAGATCCCCCCGGCCAGCACAAGCCCGAGCGGCCCGAGCCGACCGCGCAGCCCGGCGGGCCCGGATCCGGCGTCGGCGACCGGGACGGCGTCGGCCACGGCGGAGGGTTCGGTCAGCGCGGCGTCGAGGGCCTTGGCGTCGGCGGGGGCGATCGGATCCATGCCGTCCACAGTAAGGGCCCGCCACAAGGCCCCGGCCTTACCGCCCGTCGGCAACCCCGCCCCCGCTCACCACATCGAGGGAACCGGGCACACTTTCCTACCGTGCCCCTGTACCGGGCAGTACTCTGCGGCGGGTCCGGACAGGGAGCAGGAGAGGGCGCGGAGTGCAGGGTCTGCCAGGGCTGGATCAGGTAACCGGGCTGCTGCCCCCGGGCCGCTACGCGGCCGGTATCGACCAGTTGCACGCGCGATTCGTCGCCTCACCGGACTTCGCCGAATCGGCGACGCGGAAACAGCTGTGGGCCGAATGGGAACAGCACCGTCTCATTGTCGACGCGGTGACGGGCGGGGTATCCAGGCTGTGGCTGGGCGGGAGCTTCGTCAGCGGCAAACTCGATCCGGGCGACATCGACGTCACCTATCTGCTGCGCGCCCAGACATTCGACCGCCTGGACCGTGAGTCCCTCGCCTCGCTCGACGAGCTCACCGACAGAGCGTGGTGCGTGAAGCACAACATGCGCATGGACGCCTATCTCGTCCGGCTTCCGGAGGACGTGTCTTTCTGGCAGCTGATGCCGAGCCTTTTCACGCCACTCACCAACGATTCGTTCCGCGACATCGGGCTTTACGATGAGGACTGGCAATACGCCCGGAATTCGTCCCCGTCCGATAGTGAAGCCGACCGGCTGCGCCGAGGATATGTGGAGGTGCTGCTGTGACGGCTCAGGCTCCATTCCCGGACCCGCAGGACCGGGCAGCCGTACTGCGGTGGATGCGTGAGAACAGGCAGCGCGAGGGCGACCGGCCTGTTCCCGGGACTCCGGAGGAGTTCGCCGCTGTACAGCGCGAACGGTTGTTGCGCCGCGAGGACCTGCCCGGCACGCCGGCGACACGACGCCGTATGGACGTGGCGCTGACCGGTCCTTCCACCTCCGCCCACGAGGTGCGAGCGTCCGTGCTGGGCCCTTTCCTCGCCAACCTCCAGGAGTCGGTCTCGGCTGTCGCTCAGGCGCTGACCGGGCGGCCGACGAACGCCGCATCGATTCCCCGGCCCATTCGTGACATGACCGCGCTGAGCGCGGCTGCGCTGTTCCCGTCGTCGTTCGGAGTGGTCCTCTACGGACCGGAACGGGAGATCACACAGGACAGCCTCTTCCCCGGGCTTCTCGGAGACCTGCCCACCGTCCTTGACGATGCTGTCGGCACCGTTCTGGACGTGGTGGACCTGTCCGAGAACACCGGCCGGTCCGACGAACGCCTGGACGAACGGCTGGTACCGCTGGGTCAGCGCGCGATGAAGCACATCGGCGCGCTGACCGCCGGGCTCACCGACGCGGAGCTGGGGCTGCGTCTGACCTGGTACGCGGAAGGGGGCCGGTCCCGGCACAGCCAGTGGACGCCCGAGGGTGCCCGGCGGGTGCGCTACCTCTGTGAGCAGAGCGAGTTTCAGGCTCCGGAGATTCTGTCCGTCACCGGGTGGCTGGGCAGCGCCAGCGCGCTCCGGGGCACGGTCGAGATCCGCACCGACGGTGGGGAGATCATCCGGGCGCGCACGGACGAAGAGATCACACCACGGCTCGGCACCTACTTCGGCAATCGTGTGGAAGCCGATGTGGAGGTGACGGCCGTCCGCTCGGCCGGAGGCCGTGAGCGCAGAAACTACGCAGTCGTGGCCCTGCGGAACACGTAGCCCCACCCGTCGGTGGGCGGGGGGCGAAACCTTCGTGCCTGGCCCGTCCCGCCCCACCATTCACGCCTCGTCCAGCCCCTCCGCCAGCACCTCCGCCAGATGCCGGGCGGGCCGGCCGCCCCGCCCGGAGAGCTGTTCCAGCTGGGTGCGGCAGGAGAAACCGTCCGCGAGGATCTCCGTTCCGGGGGACGCTGCCCGTACCGAGGGCAGCAGCTGTTCCTCGGCGCAGGCGACCGACACCTCGTAGTGGCCGTTGCCGCGTTCGAAGCCGAAGTTGCCCGCGAGGCCGCAGCAGCCACCGCTCAGTTCGCCCGTCAGGCCCGCCTTGGTGCGCAGTCGGCGTTCGGCCGCGTCGCCCAGGACCGCGTGCTGGTGGCAGTGGGTCTGGCCGGCCACCTCGCGGGCGAGCACCGGGGGCCGCCACTGCGGGGCCTGTTCCTCCAGGGCCTGGGCGAAGGTCCGTACCGCAGCCGCCAGGCGGTGGGCGCGCGGGTCGTCCGCCAGCAGTTCCGGCAGGTCGGTCCTGAGGGCGGCGGCGCAGCTCGGTTCCAGTACGACGACGGGCAGCTCCGCTTCGAGCAGCGGCTCCACCCGGTCGAGCGTGCGGCGCAGCACCGTGCGGGCCCGGTCCAGCTGGCCGGTGGTCACATAGGTCAGCCCGCAGCACACCCCGTCCGGCGGAAGGGCGATGCCGAGCCCCGCCGACTCCAGGACCCGCACTGCGGCCCGGCCCACCTGCGGCGCGAGATGGTCGGTGAAGGTGTCGGGCCACAGCACGACCCGCGCGGGCGGCTGTACCCGGGTGCCGAACCACCGGCGGAACGTCTGCGGCGCGAGCACCGGGATGGTCCGCTCGGGGGCGATCCCACCGAGCCGTCCGGCGAGCGAGGCCAGCGGGGCCACCCGGGCCAGGGCGTTCACCGTGCGGGCGTACGGCGCGGCCATCCGCAGCCACTGGGGCAGCCGGCCCATCGTGTAGTGCGCGGCGGGCCGGATGCGGCCCGCGTAGTGGTGGTGCAGGAACTCCGCCTTGTACGTGGCCATGTCGACGCCGACCGGGCAGTCGCTGCGGCAGCCCTTGCAGGAGAGGCAGAGGTCGAGGGCGTCGCGCACCTCGGTCGAGCGCCAGCCGTCCGTCACGACCTCGCCCGCCAGCATCTCGTGCAGCAGCCGGGCGCGCCCGCGCGTGGAGTGCTGCTCGTCGCCGGTGGCGCGGAACGACGGGCACATGACGTCGGCCCCCGGCGCCTTCTCCGTACGGCACTTGGCGACGCCGACACAGCGGCGTACGGCGGCGGAGAAGTCGCCCCGGTCGGCGGGGTAGCCGAACTCCACGTCCACCGGTCCGGACGGCAGGACGGCGAAGCGGAGGTTCTCGTCGAGCCGGTGGGGGCGGGCCAGCATGCCGGGGTTCATGCCGCCCGCCGGGTCCCAGATGTCCTTGAAGCGGCCGAAGAGCGCGACCAGTTCGTCCCCGTACATCTTCGGCAGCAGTTCGGCGCGTGCCTGTCCGTCGCCGTGTTCGCCGGAGAGGGAGCCGCCGTGCGCGACGACCAGCCCGGCCAGTTCGCCGGAGAAGGTACGGAAGCGGGCGACGCCGCCGGGGGTGAGGAGGTCGAAGTCGATCCGTACATGGATGCAGCCGTCGCCGAAGTGGCCGTACGGCGTGCCGCGCAGCCCGTGCGCGGCGAGGAGCGCGCGGAAATCGCGCAGATACGCGCCGAGCCGGGCGGGCGGCACCGCGCAGTCCTCCCAGCCGGGCCACGCCTCCGCGCCGTCCGTGGTGCGGGTCGCGGTGCCGCTGGCGTCCTCACGGATCCGCCACAGGGTGCGCTGGGCCGCCGGGTCGTCGATGACCAGCGCGTCCAGCGCGTCGGCCGCGCGCACGATCTCATGGGCCCGGGTGCGGGCCGCGGCCGGGTCGTCGCCGCCTGTCTCGACGAAGAGCCAGGCGCCGCCGCGCGGCAGCCCGGCGGGCTCGCGCACCAGGTCGGCGGCCATGCCCTCGACGGTCAGCGGGTGGTACGGGAGCAGCCCGGCCGCCGCGTCGGCGGCGTCGCTCTCGTGGGCGTAGCCGAGGACGGCGAGCGCCCGTGCGCGGGGCGCGTCGACCAGCCGTACGGTCGCCTCGGTCAGCACCCCGAGCGTGCCCTCGCTGCCGCAGAAGGCGCGGGCCAGGCCGGTGCCGTTCTCGGGGAGCAGGGCGTCGATCGCGTACCCGGAGATCCTGCGCGGCAGACCGGCCGGGTAGCCGGTGCGCAGCAACGCCAGGTTCGCTTCGACGAGTTCGCGCAGTCCGGGCGGTGCGCCGTCCCAGCCCCGGCCGATGCGGTGGGTGCCGCCCCGGTAGGCGGCGGTGGTCAGCCCGACGACGTTGTCGGCCGTGGTGCCCCAGGCGACCGAGTGCGAACCGCAGGCGTTGTTGCCGATCATCCCGCCGAGTGTGCAGCGGTTGTGGGTGGAGGGGTCGGGGCCGAAGGTCAGGCCGTACGCACCGGCCGCCGCGCGCAGTTCGTCGAGGATCACCCCGGGCTGGACGACGGCGGTCCCGGCCTCCGGGTCCAGCGAGACGATCGCGCGCATGTGCCGGGTGAAGTCGAGGACGACCCCGGTGCCGGTGGCCTGGCCCGCGATGGACGTACCGCCGCCGCGCGGCACCACGGGTACGCCGTGGGCGCGGCACACGTCGAGCGCGGCCGCCACGTCGTCGGCGTCCCGTGGGGCGACGACGCCGAGGGGGACGCGGCGGTAGTTGGAGGCGTCCATCGTCATCAGGGCGCGGGCGGTGGAACCGAATTCGACGTCTCCGCGCACACAGCGGCGCAGCGCCCGCTCCAGTTCGCCGGCGGGCGGGCCGGTGCCGGGGCGCTTGCCCGGACGGCTGCCGGGGCGACTGCTGGAATGGGCAGCCGGACCATCGCCCGGACGGCCACCCGGGCCGCCACCCGGACGGGCGCTCCGACCGCCGTCCCGGCCGTTCCGCTCTCCGTTTACCTGCCCGTCACGGTGCTCGCCCATGGTCTACGCATGCCCCTGTGCACAATGTGTACCTGAGTCAACAATTTCCACACCTGCAACTTCCCAAACCGATCACCAACCCTCATATAGTTGACAGGCGTTACGCATGACTCACTGCATTCCTTTGGCTTACTTACTCCACTCCTGACCGCTTTACCCCACTCTCACCCCTTCTGACCCATCCGTCCATGAGGACTCCGCCAGATGACAGAGCGCCCCCCGCTCCGCCCGACCGCGCTGGCTCTGCTGATCTCCGTGATCGCTTCGGGCCTGCTGTGCGTCTGGGCGGTGGCCGCAGCCCCCGACTCCATACGCACCCCGCTCGCCTGGTGCTCGGCCGGGGCAGCCCTGCTGTTCAGCGCCGCCGTCGCCACCGCCGTCCACGCGGTCGCGTACGCCAGCAGAACATCGCGGACCCTCCGCGCCCAGATCGACCAACTGAGCGTGGAGAACTCGCAGTTCGGCGCGCGGGCCGCCCGTCTCACCGCCGAGTACGAGAGCCGGACCGCGCAGCTCACCGCCGCCCACGAGGCGAAGACAGCCGAGCTGACCGCGCAGCGTGAGGCCATCGCCGCCGGACTCACCGCCGAGTGCAACACCAGGACCGCCGAGCTGAACGCCCGGATCAGCCGCGCCGAGTCCGTACGCTCGGCCGCCCTGTCAGCGGCGGCCAACGCCGCCGGACGGATGCAGGCCCTGGCCACCGGCATGCTCGCCGACCTGCGTGAGATGGAGCACCGGCACACCGACGAGGACGTTCTCGGCGATCTGCTGCACCTCGACCACCGCACCGCGCAGGCGGGCCGGCTGGCCGACTCCATCGCCGTCCTGGCAGGGGCCCGCTCCGGGCGCCGCTGGGCGAAGCCCATCGTCATGGAGTCGATCCTGCGCGGCGCGATGGGACGGATCGCGGGATACCAGCGGGTACGGCTCCACTCGACCAGTGAGATCGCCATCGCGGGCCACGCGGCCGAGGGCATCATGCACGCACTCGCCGAACTCCTGGACAACGCGGCCAACTTCTCGCCGCCCACCGCCGAAGTGCATGTGTACGTCGAAGAGGTACCGGCCGGGGTGATCCTCACCATCGAGGACAGCGGTCTGGTCATGAGCGACGTCCAGCTGCGTCGCGCCGAACGGGCCGTCACGGCGGAGACCACCCAGCAGACCGACCTCGCCGGACTCTCCGGGACCAGGCTCGGCCTCGCGGTCGTCGGGCGGCTGGCCCGCAAGCACGGGCTGACCGTGTCGTTCCGCCCGTCGGCGCGCGGCGGCACCGGTGTCCTGGTGCTCCTCCCGCACGAGCTGATCACCCGCACCCCCCGGCCTGCCGTGCCCGCACCGCTGGCCGCACCGCCCCGGGCCGTACCGCCCCAGCACACCAGGGCTGCGGACCCGCCGACCGCCGATGCTCCCCCGGCCGCGCCGGAAGCCCCGGCCCCGCTGCCCACACGCTCACCCGCGCCGGCGCCCGTACCAGCGCCCGCGCCGGAACCCGGGCACGGGACCTCGTACGGCCCCTCGGCCCCGACCGGCCCCGCGTCCACCGCGACGTCACCAGCGACGCCCCCGGAGGCCGCCGCCCCCACGGCGCAGCCCACCCCCGCGACCGCCCCGGCCCCCGGCTCCGAGCCCGAACCCGCCCACTCGGCAAGTGAGTTCGGCGAGAGCGGCCTCCCCAAGCGGCGGCGCGGCCAGACCCTGGCGGCTGCGCATCCGGGAGGCACCCATATCCCGGGCTCCGCCAAGCCCGTCGACTCGACCTCGTCCACGACATCCGCCGCCAGGTTCAGCGCGTTCCGCCAGGCCGTACGTGGCGATTCCCCGAACGGCGACTCCCAGAACCCGGAAGGCAGCAGCTCATGAGCACGACCACCACCGACGAGAAGCTCAACTGGCTCCTGGAGAGCCTCCTCGAGCGCACCCCGGGCGCCCGGCACGCCCTGGTCCTCTCCCGGGACGGCCTCAAGCTCTGCCGTACGTCGGCGCTCTCCGTCGACCAGGCCGACCAGCTGGCCGCCATCTCCGCCGGTATCCAGTCGCTCTCGCACGGCGCGTCGATGGAGTTCGGCGACGGCACCGGCGGCGTACGGACCGCGATGGCCGAGTTCTACGGCGGGGTGCTCTTCATCGTCGAGGCGGGCGACGGCGCCCATCTCTCCGTCGTCGCCGACGAGTCCGCCGACGTGGGCCTCATCGGGCACAACATGAGCGAACTGGTCGAGCAGCTGGGTGAACACCTCAGCGCGGAGCCGCGCGCGTGACCGCCCCGGTGCCCAGGCCCAGGCCGGGCCGTGACGACGACCCGGACCGCCTCTACACCGTCACCGGCGGGCGCAGCCGGTCCGACGCCACCGCCTTCGACCTGGTGACCCTGGTCGTCGGCGAGTGCGACCCGACGCCCGGCATGCAGTCGGAGCACGCCACGATCCTGCGGATGTGCGGCCGCCCCACAGCCGTCGTCGAGATCGCGGCCGGGCTGAAGCTGCCCGTGTCCATCACCCGGATCCTGCTCTGCGACCTGCTCGACACGGGCCGGATCAGCGCCCGCCACCCGCGCACCGCACGCGGCGCCGACAGCCTTCCCGACCCTCACATCCTGGAGCAGGTGCTCGTTGGACTCCGCAGCCTCTAACCAGAACGCCCTGGCCGGCACCGCCGACAACGGTCTCAAGATCGTCATCGTCGGCGGGTTCGGCGCCGGGAAGACCACCATGGTCAGGTCCGTCAGCGAGATCCGCCCGCTGAACACCGAGGAGACCATGACGCAGGCGGGGGCGGCCGTCGACAACACCGACGGGGTGCAGGCCAAGACCGCCACCACCGTCGCGTTCGACTTCGGCCGCATCAGCATCGACGAGCGGACGATCCTCTACCTCTTCGGCGCGCCCGGCCAGGAGCGCTTCTGGTTCCTCTGGGACCGGCTGTTCTCCGGCACGCTCGGCGCCGTCGTCCTGGTCGACACCCGCAGACTCGCCGACTCCTGGTACGCCATCGACCGCCTCGAACACCACGGCACACCGTTCATCGTGGCCTGCAACGACTTCGGCGGCCCGGTCCACTCCCTGGAGCAGCTCCGTGAGGCGCTGGACCTCTCCCCCGAGATCCCGCTGATCGACTGCGACGCCCGGGACCGTACGTCGAGCAAGTACGTACTGATCACCCTCCTCCAGCACCTGCACGCCCTGTCCTCAGCGTCCTCAGCAACGTCAGCGTCCTCGACATCCGCAGCGACCTCCGCAGCGACGTCCGCACGGGAGCCAAGCACCACATGACCACCGACACCCCGCCCACCCCGCTGAGCGGCCCGCGATTCCAGACGGACCCGGCCCAGCTCTACCGGGAGATGCGACGCGCGCACGGACCGGTGGCCCCGGTGCTGCTCGACGGCGACGTACCGGCCTGGCTGGTCCTCGACTACCGCGAGCTGCACCAGGTCACCGCCGACCCGGTGCTCTTCAGCCGGGACTCCGAGCTGTGGAACCAGTGGGACAGCATCCCCGCCGACTGGCCGATGCTGCCGATGATCGGCCGTAAGCAGCCGTCGATCCTCTACACCGTGGGCGAACGGCACCGCGAGCGCGCCGCGATGATCGGCGACGCGCTGGAGTCCGTCGACCCCTTCGAACTGCGGCGCGTGGCCGAGCAGTTCGCGGACGAGCTGATCAACGCCTTCTGCGGCAGGGGCGATACGGACATCATCGGCCAGTACGCGATGCTGCTGCCGGTCCGGGTGCTCGCCCGGCTGTACGGATTCCCCGACGACGAGGGCCCGGCCCTGGTCAAGGCGATGAACGACATGATCGACGGCCGTGAACTGGCCCTGGCGGGGCAGCAGCACCTCGGGCGGTCGATGATGAACCTGCTCATCGCCCGGCAGGAGTCGCCGGCCGAGGACGTCGCCTCGCACATGCTGGCCAACGAGGCGGGCTTCACCGTCGAGGAGATCGCCCAGGACCTGATGGTCATGATGGCGGCAGGCCACCAGCCCACCGCCGACTGGATCGGCAACTCACTGCGGCTGATGCTGACCGACGACCGGTTCGCCGCCTCGCTCTCGGGCGGCCGGCACAGCGTCGCCGAGGCGATGAACGAGGTCCTCTGGGAGGACACCCCCACCCAGAACGTCGCGGGCCGCTGGGCCTCGCGCGACACCCACCTCGGCGGCCGGCACATCCAGAGCGGCGACATGCTGCTCCTCGGTCTCGCCGCCGCCAACGCCGACCCCCAGGTACGCACCGACGGTTCGGCCCTGACCGGCGGCAACAACGCCTTCTTCTCCTTCGGCCACGGCGAGCACCGCTGCCCGTTCCCGGCCCAGGAGATCGCGGAGGTCGTCGCGCGTACGGGGATCGAGGTCATCCTCGACCGCCTCCCCGACGTCGACCTCGCGGCCCCCGGCGAGAGCCTCACCCAGCGCCCCTCGCCCTGGCTGCGCGGCCTGTCCACCCTGCCCGTCATCTTCACGCCGGTTCCCGCGCTGTGAGCCGAAGACCCGCGCAGCGCGGCCGTACCCACCCCAGGAGGCACAGATGAGTTGCCCGGTCGACCACGGAAGCCACTCCCGGAGCACCGGCCACGCCGACAGCGTCGCCCTGGACCCGTTCGTCCGGGACCTGGACGGGGAGGGCGCCGCCCTGCGTGCGGCGGGCCCGCTGGCCCGGGTCGTCCTGCCGGGCGGGGTGCCCTGCTACGCGGTGACCCGGCACGCGGAGGCCAGGCAGCTGCTCACCGATGCCCGGCTGGTGAAGGACATCAACGTCTGGGGCGCCTGGCAGCGCGGTGAGATCCCGCTGGACTGGCCGCTGATCGGGCTGGCCAACCCGGGCCGCTCGATGCTGACGGCCGACGGCGCCGAGCACCGCAGGCTCCGTACGCTCGTCGCGCAGGCGCTGACCGTGCGCCGGGTGGAGCGGCTGCGCGCCGGGATCGAGAAGCTCACCGCCGGGATGCTGGACCGGCTGGCGGAGGTGCCGGCCGGCGAAACGGTCGACCTGAAGGCGGAGTTCGCGTACCCGCTGCCGATGAACGTGGTCAGCGAGCTGATGGGGGTCGACCCGGTCGACCACCCCCGGCTGAAGACCCTCTTCGAGAAGTTCTTCTCGACGCAGACACCTCCGGACGAGGTCCCGCAGATGATGGCGGACCTCGGCGCGCTCTTCTCGAAGATCGTCGAGTCGAAGCGGGCCCGTCCGGGCGACGACCTGACGAGTGCGCTGATCGCCGCGTCCGAGGACGGCGACCACCTCACGACGGAGGAGATCACCAACACCCTCCAGCTGATGATCGCCGCAGGCCACGAGACGACGATCAGCCTCATCGTGAACGCGGTCGTCGCCCTCCAGGCCCACCCCGAGCAGCGCCGGATGGTGCTCGCGGGCGAGGTCCCCTGGGAGAACGTCATCGAGGAGACGCTGCGCTGGTCGACGCCGACCTCGCACGTCCTGATCCGCTTCGCGTCGGAGGACATCGAGGTGGGCGGTGCGGTGCTGCCGAAGGGCGAGGGCCTGATCGTCTCGTTCGGCGCGATCGGCCGCGACGAACAGGCGCACGGTCCGACGGCCGGGGACTTCGACATCACCCGCACCCCGAACCGCCACATCTCCTTCGGCCACGGCCCGCACGTCTGCCCCGGGGCCGCGCTCTCGCGTCTCGAAGCGGGCGTCGCACTGCCCGCGCTCTTCAACCGCTTCCCCGAACTCCACCTGGCGGTCCCGGCCACGGAACTGCGCAACAAGCCGGTGGTCACCCAGAACGACCTCTTCGACCTGCCGGTGAAACTCGGCGCCTGAACGACGCGTTCCGCCCCCGGGGCAGCCGATCCCGGGGGCCGGGCCGGCCGGCCAGGAGATCTCCCTCCCGGCCCGGAGACCTCCGTCACACACCGTGCCGTCCGTCTCACCGGCCGGACCCGCTGTCCGTGAACGCCCGGAACCGGCTACGCTCCGGCTCGTGGCTGAGATCCGGATTCCCGCTGACATCAAGCCCGCCGACGGCCGTTTCGGCGCGGGCCCCTCCAAGGTGCGTACCGAGGCGCTGGACGCCCTCGCCGCCACCGGCACTTCCCTGATGGGCACCTCCCACCGCCAGGCCCCGGTGAAGAACCTGGTCGGTGCGGTACGCACAGGCGTACGCGACCTCTTCCAGCTCCCCGACGGCTATGAGGTGATCCTGGGCAACGGAGGCTCCACCGCCTTCTGGGACATCGCGACCCACGGACTCATCGAGTCCAAGTCGCAGCACCTCAACTTCGGCGAGTTCTCGTCCAAGTTCGCCAAGGCGTCGAAGCTCGCCCCGTGGCTGGCCGAGCCGACCGTCATCGCCTCCGACCCGGGCACCCACCCGGAGCCGAAGGCCGAAGCGGGCGTGGACGTGTACGCGCTGACGCACAACGAGACGTCGACCGGTGTCGCCGCGCCGGTCAAGCGCGTCACCGGCGCCGATGAGGGCTCCCTCGTGCTGGTGGACGCCACGTCGGGCGCGGGCGGCCTGCCGGTCGACATCACCGAGACCGACGTCTACTACTTCGCCCCGCAGAAGTCCTTCGCCTCCGACGGCGGCCTGTGGATCGGCGTGTTCTCCCCGGCGGCGCTGGAGCGCGCGGCGCGTATCCACGCCTCGGGCCGGCACATCCCGGAGTTCTTCAGCCTGCCGACGGCGATCGACAACTCGCTGAAGAACCAGACGTACAACACCCCGGCCCTCGCCACGCTGTTCCTGCTCAACGAGCAGCTGACCTGGATGAACACCCAGGGTGGCCTGGACTGGACGGTCGGCCGCACGGCGGCGTCCGCTCGCGCCCTGTACGGCTGGGCCGAGCAGTCCAAGTACGCGACCCCGTTCGTCACCGACCCGGCGAAGCGCTCGCAGGTCATCGGGACCATCGACTTCGCGGACGAGATCGACGCGACGGCCGTCGCGAAGGCGCTCCGCGCCAACGGCATCGTGGACACCGAGCCGTACCGCAAGCTGGGCCGCAACCAGCTGCGGGTGGCGATGTTCCCGGCGGTCGACCCGAAGGACATCGAGGCGCTGACGGCCTGCATCGACTACGTGATCGAGCAGCTCTAGATCTCCGCCCCGCACGGCCCGTACGAGAGGGCCCCGGCAGCCGCCACCCGGTTGTCAGGGCCCTCCGCCGCACCGGCGGTGCCCCGGCGCCCGGGGTTCACGCTCCGTCGATCAGCCGCTGGAGCGCAGGGCCGCAGAGGTCGGCGAGCCGTTCGGGGGTGGCCAGTTCGCCCGCGCCCGGCCGGTGCAGGCTGAGCGCCGCACCGATCCCGAGCAGCTGGCCGGCGATCAGCTCGGCGCGCAGTTCGCGCTCGTCGCCGGTGAGGCGCGCGGCCAGCCGGGAGGTGACCTGCTCACGGAACCGCTCCTTGAGCAGGGAGCGTTCGTCCCGGTTGCCGAGCGAGAAGACCACTCGCAGCAACGGATCGGCCCCCCGTTCGCGGCGGCTGCGTACGAGAGCGAGCACCAGGTGCCGGCCGAGCGAACCGAGGGGAGCGTCGAACAGCTCATCGGCGGCCGACCCGAAGTCGGCGACCGTGTTGAACAGCTCCTCCTTCGTACCGAACCGCTTCACGATCAGCGAGGCGCTCACGCCTGCGTCGGCCGCGATGCCGCGCATGGTCACCTCGGCGTACGGACGCTGGGTGAACGCACGCCGGGCGGCCAGCAGAATCGCGTCACGCCCGGTCCCGCCGGAGCCGGTGGTCTCCGTACCGCCGACGGTCATGCATCCTCCTGGACCAGCACGTTCGGACCTCGCTCCCCGACCGTACCGGCCGCGTCGACCCGGTTGTCCGAACCGGCCGCGTCGACCGGGCCGGCCGCATCAGCCGCACCGACCGGGCCGGCCGGGTCCGCCGCTCCGGCCGGGCGCCCCGGAATACAGAGCGTGACGACCAGCGCGGCGAGCGCGGCGCCCGCGGCGATCAGGAAGACCAGCAGATACGCGTGGAGCGTGGGGACGGTGTGGCCGCCGACCCGGAAGGTGACGTTGGCCAGCACGGCGGCCACCACGGCGCTGCAGAAGGCCTGACCGACCGAGCGCATCAGGGTGTTGAGCCCGTTGGCGGCTCCGGTCTCGCTCACCGGGACCGCGCGCATCACGAGCGAGGGCAGCGCGGAGTAGGCGAGGGCGGTGCCGGACGCGACGACCGTGGCCCCCACGATGATCAGCCACAGGCTGTGGCTGGTGAAGAAGCGCACCAGATACCCGGCGGCCAGCACACCCGATGCGATCGCGAGCGTGACCCTGGGCCCGTAACGGGCGGAGATGCGCGCGGAGACCGGGGAGAGCGCCACCATCGAGAGCCCGCCCGGCAGCAGACAGAGCCCGCCGACGACGATGGAGGCGCCGAGACCGTACCCGGTGCTCTTCGGTTCCTGCACCATCTGGGCGGTGGACAGGGAGTTGGCGTAGAAGGCGAAGCCGATGAGCAGCGCGGCGATGTTGGCGAAGAGCACCGCGGGGCGGGCGGAGACCCGCAGGTCGACCATGGGCGACGCGACCCGCAGCTCGTACCACCCCCACACCAGACCGATCACGACGGCCGCGGCGAACAGCCCGACGACCCGGGCCGACCCCCAGCCCCACTCGCCGCCCTGCGTAGTGGCGAGCAGCAGACAGACCAGCGCACCGCTCAGCCCGACCGTCCCCAGTGCGTCGAACCGTCCGCGCGCACGCAGCGGCGACTCCGGTACGACGGCGAGCACCAGCACGATGTCCAGTACCCCGAGCCCGGCCGAAGCCCAGAACATGGTGTGCCAGTCGGAGTGTTCGATGACGAGGGCGGCGACCGGAAGCCCCACGGCGGCGCCGATCCCCAGCGTGGAACTCATCAGCGCGACGGACGAGAGCACCCGGGCGGGCGGCAGCTCGTCCCGCATGATGCTGATGCCCAGCGGTACGACGGCGAGCGCGGCCCCCTGGAGCGCGCGCCCGGCGATGAGCACCCCGATCTGCGAACTGACCGCGCAGAGCACGGATCCGACCACCAGCACCCCCAGCGCGGCGACCAGCACCCGCCGCTTCCCGTACATGTCCCCGACCCGCCCCAGGACGGGCGTACAGACGGCCCCGGTCAGCAGCGTCACGGTGACGAGCCAGCTGGCGGCGGACGGGGTGGCCCCGGTGAGCGCCGGAATGTGCGGCAGCAGTGGCACGACGAGCGTCTGCATGACGGCGACGACGACCCCGCAGAAGGCGAGGACACCCACGAACATCCGGGGGTGGGGCGCTTCTCCGGCCTCGCCGGGTGCGCTGGATCCGGTGGCCGCGGGGGCTTCGGGTCTGGGTATGGCTGGGGACATGACCGGCTCTCCGTGGGAGGCAAGGGGGTGCACAAGTGTTCACCCCAGGGTAAACGCTTGTGCACCCCTACCGAAACGCCGGCTTGTAGCGTGCGGCGCGGGTCGGCCCGATACGTACGATCTGCCTGCCCGGTGACTGCTTCCCGGCGGCTTCGGGCCCTCGGGGTCCCCACCGCATAAACTGAGGGGCTGGAGGGCCGGCCCCGAAGCGCCGCACAGCGCCCACCACCGCACCGCCCCCACCCACCGCAGAGCGCACCCGTCCCACACCCCGGAGACCCGCCCCGTGCCCGACGACATACGGTCCCGCCCGCAGTCGCGGCTGAGCGGCGACTGTGCGAACTGCTTCGGGCTGTGCTGTGTCGCCCTCCCCTTCACCGCGTCCGCCGACTTCGCGGTCAGCAAGGACGCGGGCCGGCCCTGCACCAACCTCCGGTCCGACTTCCGGTGCGGGATCCACAACCGGCTGCGGGGCAGCGGGTTCCAGGGCTGCACGGTGTACGACTGCTTCGGCGCCGGCCAGCAGGTCTCGCAGGTCACCTTCGGCGGCCGGGACTGGCGGCAGGAGCCGGATTCGGCGCAGCGGATGTTCGCCGCGTTCCCGGTCGTACGGCAGCTCCACGAACTGCTCTGGTACCTGACCGAGGCCCTCACCCTCGCGCCCGCCGCCCCGGTCCACCCCGAGCTGCGCGGTCTCCTCGAAGCCACCGGGGCGCTGGCCCGGCTCGGGCCGGACGGACTGGCCGCCCTGGACGTCGGTGCGCACCGGGGGAAGGTCAACGAACTGCTGCTCCGCACCAGCGAGCTGGTCCGCGCGACGGCGCACCAGGAGGACGGGCCGCAGAAGAACAAGCGGCGCAAGCGCCCGGCCCGGAAGGACCACCGGGGCGCGGACCTCATGGGCGCCCGTCTCCGGGGCGCGGATCTGCGCGGGGCGACGCTGCGTGGGGCCTATCTGATAGCCGCCGACCTGACGGGCGCCGACCTCCGCCTGGCCGACCTCATCGGCGCCGACCTCCGCGACGCGAACCTCTCCGGCGCCGACCTCACCGGCTCCTTCTTCCTCACCCAGCCCCAGCTGAACGCGGCCCGGGGCGACACGACGACCCGGCTGCCCCCGTCACTGACCAGACCGGAGCACTGGGGCGCGAAGCCGGAGTGACGAGGGCGCGCAGGGAGCGGGCCACCGGCAACCCGTACCCCGCCCTCACTCGTACGGGCGACTGTTTCGCAAGCCCGCCCGGTCGGCCGACCCGGCCTACGATGATGTTCTCGACACCAGCCACCAGGAGGCCCTCATGTCTGCCGCAGCAGTCGAGCACCCCTGTGACGGCGAGCCGCCGACCCTGCTCGAAGAGGCCGACCTCCTCATGGAGCAGCTGCCCGGCTACCGCGTTGAGATCATCGGAGGCATCCTCACCGTGACCCCGCCCCCGGACGCCCCCCATGCGCGCGCACTGACCAAGATCATGCGTCCATTCATCGCAGCCAACCTGGACGACGGGGAGACCGAAGTGCTCCAGGGCGTAGGGGTATGGCTACCGACCGGCGCGGAAGACTTCGTCATTCCGGACCTCGCCGTGGTGGACGCAGATATCGACGCCCACGTCATCGCCCACAACTGCTACGACCCCGTCATCTTCCGTCTCGTCCTGGAAGTCACATCGACCAACTACAACCAGGACCTGCGCGCGAAGGTGTCCGTCTACGCGGAGGCCGACATCCCCGTGTACGTGATCGTGAACCGCAAGCACCAGCGTGTCCACGTCCTCACCGAGCCGGTCGGCAGTGACTACGCGAGCCACCAGATCTTCGCCGCCGGACAGCACGCCCCGCTCCCGGCCTCGATCGGCGGCGATGTCACGCTGGATGTCGCCGCGATCCTCCGGGCCGGAACGACCGTACGGGCCAAGGACTGAGACCCGGCGGGGCCACCGGCGTCACTTCCGTCCCCCGCCGAACAGCCGCCGCACCCCCATGAACAGCAGGAAGAGCACGGCGAAGACTCCGATGCCCCACGCCGTCGGAGAGCCGCCCGACCAGTCGGACCCCGTGTCCGACGAACTCCCGCCCCCGGCCGCCGACTTACCGCCGCCGGACCCCTTCGGTTTCTCCACCGGGAAGCGCAACACCCGGCTCTGCGCCCCCTCGGAGCCCATCATCAGCGCCGAGCCGTCCGGTGTGTACGTGACCGACTCGGCCTGCCCCTGGAAGGGCACGCCCAACTCGTGCTCGGTGCCGAGTCCGCCGCCCGGCTTCCAGTCGTACGACTCCGCTCCCAGATAGCCCCGCAGGGTCAGCTGCTTCCCGTCCGGCGAGAACGCGCCGTCCGTCACCCAGGGCACGTCGTCGATCCGCCGGAAGACGTTGGTCTTCGATGCGGACAGCTTCGCGGGCCCCACGTACAGCCCGCCCTTGGTCTGGTTCTTCGACGCGATGTAGACGCGGCCGGTCTTCGGGTGGACCATCAGCGCCTCCGCGTTGCGCGGCCCGTCGGCGTACTTGACGGTGAACTGCGTGGCCCGGACCGTCTCTTCCTTCTTCAGCTGCTTCGGCTCGGGGAAGCGGTAGATCCAGACGTGGTCCCAGGTTCCGTCCAGGTTGTCCCCGATGTCCCCGACGTAGATGTCGCCGTCCGGCCCGATCGATATCGCCTCGACGTCACGCGGCGCTCCGACCCCGCGCATCGTGACCCGGGACACGGTCTGCCCGGTCTTCGAGTCCACCGCGTAGACGTACGGGCCGTCGCTGCTGTCGTTGTGGGTCCAGTAGACACCGGGGTGGAGCCGGCTGGCGGCCAGGCCGCTGGACTCCGTGATCCGGGGATCCTTGATCGTGAACCCGCCGTCGTCCGCGGCTGCCGGCACGGCGGGGACAAGGGTGAGCAGGACGGTGGCCGCAGCCCCGGCGACGTACTGAAGCGAACGCATGCCCCCAAGACTGCCACCCCTGCACCGTCCGCGATGATGACGGGATGCGTCTGAGGATGATGTTCGTCGGTGACTCCATGACGATCGGCCGGGCCGGCGACTACACCTGGCGCTACCGCATGTGGCAGCACCTGGGTGAGGACTGCGAGATCGTCGGACCGCGCACCGCGCTGTACGAGTCGAGCACGGCTTACGCGGACCCCGCCTTCCCCGCCGAGGCCCGTCGTCATCTGTCGGGGTGGGGCGAGGGCTGGCAGCACATGGCTCCGCTGATCCGCGAGACGGTGACCGCGCACCGACCGGACCTGCTGCTCGTCTCCCTCGGCCTGATAGACCTCGGTTTCTACACGGACGCGGAACAGACCGCGCTCAACGCCCGCCACTTCCTGGCGGAGGCGCGTGAGGCGAATCCGCACATCCGCGTGGTGATGCTCCCGGTGATCCCGAACATCCGCGCCGAGACGGACGCACCGTTCGCCGCGGAGGTCGCCCACTTCAACGTCCTGCTGGCGAAGGCGATCGCGGACCTGGACGCCCCGCGCTCACCGCTTCTGCTGGCCTCGCGCCCCGAGACGTACGACATCCACACCGACACGTACGACGGCACCCACCCCAACCCGAGCGGCGAGCAAAAACTGGCGAACGCCTTCGCGGACGCACTGCACCAGGGGTGGGAGCTCGGCGGGCCGTTCGCCGCGTCACCCTTGGGAGCGATGGCGGAGACCCGACTTTCAAGCTAGTTTCAAAGTCATGGGCATCGATGGCGCCGCCGCAGCCGTGAACTTCTCCGAGCTGGTGAACAAGAACAAACAGACCCTTGCCCGCCTCAAGGAGTCGCCCCGCCTGCTGCTGCACCGCCGGGACGGCGAGGATCTGGTCCTGACCACGGCCGCCCGGGCCGAACAGGACCAGACCGTGGTGTCCGCAGCCACCCGGATGCTGGCAGCGATGGCGCAGCGCGAGCCGGGCAGTATGGAGCTGCTGCTCGACATACTGCCGGACGCGTTTCCCTGGGTTCACTTCCTGCCCGAGCCGGACGTCCACGCCTTCGCGGTCGAACTGGTCGACACGATGCGCGCAGCGGATTCGGTCGCCAACAACACATCGGTCGCTCAACTGCTCATCACCTGGCAGCACACGGCGGAAGTCCACTCCGACCCCGAGTTGCTCGCCGCACTCACCGCTGACCACGACGCGGACTACGGCGCGGCGCCCGACCCGCGAAAGACGGCATGACAGCGGGGCGCGGTGACCGTGCCGCACCCCCTGCTCCGGAGGGACACTGGGAAGTCCGGTTCGCCGACGCGGCCTCGGCCAAAGGCTGGGAGAGCCTCACTCAACAAGCCCGTGAGAACACCTACCGCGCCTGGATCATCATGCGCGCGGTCAGCGGTCAGCCGTCAGCGCTCGTGATTCACACCGTCAAGTCTCAGACCCCCGTGCTGCCGTCGATCCGCTCGCGGATGAGGTCGGCATGTCCGTCGTGCCGGGCGTACTCGCCGATCATATGGGTGTAGATCCATCGCAGGCTCACCTCGCCTCCCATGAACGGAGCGGTCTCGTCCAGGGACCGTGAGGCGCAGTTGGCGCGGCCCCGTTCGATCTCGTCCTCCCAGGTCTTCCGGGCCGTCTCGAACGATCCGTCCGCGGTGAGCGCGAACCCCCCGTCGTGCCCTCCCTGTTCGGCCTCGTCGGGGTGGATGGCCGGCACGTCCTCGCCGGTCAGTACCCGCCGGAACCAGTTCCGCTCGACCTCGGCCAGGTGCTGGACGAGCCCCAGCAGCGATACGGGAGAAGGCGGCACGGAGGCCGTACGCACCTGCTCCTCCGTGAGGCCTTCGCACTTCATGGCCAGCGTGGCCCGGTAGAAGTCGAGCCAGCTCTCCAAGTTCACACGCTCGTCCGCGTTCAGGGGCGGCATCGGCCGTTCGGTGTTCGTCATGGGCCCCAGCCTGCCATCCGGGTCTGACAGGCCGGTCCCACAGCCAGGTCCGGCAGCCCGGAAGCCGGGTCCGGCAGCCGGTCCGGCCGTGGGGCTGCCGACGGCCGGAACCCCACGGCCCGGCACCTACGGACGTGGGGTGGCCGCGCGGCAACTCCTCACTCCCCCGGCATCCGCGGGGCCTGCGGCAGGTCGGGTGGCGTCCCGGTGGTCCAGACCGGCGTGATGTCCAAGTGCGCGATGCGCCAGCCGTCCGGTGTGCGGCGCAGTCCGGCCCGGTAGACGCCACCGACCGTGAAGACGGGCTGGGCGTCCACCCCTCGGGCCTGCAGTGTGGAGTCGAGGTGGACATGCTTCATCAGCGCGTTCCACCTCGCCGTGGTCTCTCCCGAAACGGCGTCGGCCCGGACCAGGACGTCCGAGGACATGTGCTGCGTGCGGGCGTACCGCTCGATCGCCACCTGTGTCTGTCGCGCTACTTCGCCGCCCCGGGACGGGCCGAGCGGAGTCGCTGTCCGTACGTCGTCGGTGAAGAAGGCACGGGCCCAGCCCTCCGGGAACTCACGGTCGTCCAAGGTGGCGAAGTAGTGGCTGATGAGCGTACTGATTTCGAAGTGGTCCGCCTGACTCGTCATGGACCGATCCTGTCGCCTCAACTGCGCTTGAGGTCAAAGCCATGGGGCGCGCCCGTGTACGAAGTGGCCCGGGTACAAAGCGGCCCGGGTACAGAGCGGCCCGCGTACGAGATGGCCCGCGCCCGTGAGCCGTGCGCGGAATAATCATCCCGGGTTCAGCGCGAACTCACCGCGCACTCATACGCCGCCACACCATGGTGAGCAGAGCCCCGGGCGACCCGTCCCCGAACCGGCGCGCATGAGGTGGCCGGGGCGCATCCCGCGAGCTTTTCCGGTGTCGCTTCGGAGACAGAAGGCGGCCCGGCCTTCGCACCGAACCCATGTGCGGATAGTGTGAACAGAATGCGAGTTCACTGATTCAACTGTGAGGAAAGCATGGGGAAGGCCGAAGAGCGCAGCACTCTCTACCACGAGTTCCTCAGACTCGCGGGGCAGATCGAGCGGCTCCTGAACACCGACCCGGCGCAGACCAGCATGGACCCGGGGGAGCTGGTGCGCTGGAAGAACCTGCACAGCGACCCGGAGGCGAAGACCATCCTCCACCGCCGGGACTCCCTGCTGATGCCAGGCTCCATACCCCTCTCCGACACCCTCCGGGAGTGGAACGCCCACGCGAAGGAAGTCCTGCGGACCGCGCCCTCGCAGCCCCAGCAGCAGCGCTGATCACCTGCCGGGCGCGTCAGACCAGTCCTCCGGCGCCCGGATCGAGCCGGGCCGCGACCCGTTCCAGCCTCCGCTCCGTCCGGCGGGGGCCCCAGTACTGCGAAGTCGTGACCAGCAATCCGATCACCAGCCACCGCAGCACCGACCACACCGACCCGTGCGTGACGATCTGGATGACCATGTTGCCTCCGTAGACCATGATCAGCAGGGGGCCGAGCCAGCGGCGCAGCTTCCGCTGTCTGTCGAGCTGTCGGCGCTGCTCGCCCACCAGGCGGCGCATGGCTTCCCGGTCGGTCTCGTCGGCGGGGATCCGCTCCTTCCGTATCTCTCTCATGAGCGCTCGTAGCCGCTTCGGCTCGATGCCGACCCGGTCGGCCAAGCGGCGCTGCGCTTTCCGCACCCAGAGCGACACCGACGCCACCACCAGAGCCAGCAAGGCGACCCAGACAGCCACTTTCGCCCCTATCGGCCACCCCAGGGCCGCCACGGCGCCCGCGGCCACCCCGGCGAGCACCATCAGGCCCACCCCGCCGAGACCCCACCCCACCTGGTGCCGTCCGGATCCGGCCGGCGTTTCGGCTCGTACGGTCATGCCCCACCCCCTGTTGTCCGGGCGCCGTCACCCGTACGCCCGCCGGACCTCGCGTCTACCCCGCTTTCCACGGATGAGCGCAGGCCGACGGCCGACACGGAGCGGCGCCGGGCTCAACAGGCCCCCGAAAGCGCCGGGTTCGCGACGGACGGCTGCCCGCCTGGCGGTCGGGCGGGCAGGTCAGCCCGGCGCGTCGTCCCCGGACCGCCCCGCGCATCCTTGATTCGAGCGCACTCCAACGGGTTGGCTGAGCCTCATGAAGTACACGCAGCTTGGACGCACCGGACTCAAGGTCAGCCGACTGGTCCTCGGCACGATGAACTTCGGGCCGCAGACCACCGAGGCCGACAGCCACACGATCATGGATTCCGCGCTCGCCGCGGGCGTCAACTTCTTCGACACCGCCAATGTCTACGGCTGGGGCGAGAACAAGGGCCGCACCGAGGAGATCCTCGGCACCTGGTTCGCCCAGGGCGGCGGGCGGCGCGACAAGGTCGTACTCGCCACCAAGATGTACGGGAACATGGGCAGCGGCCCGGAGGCCTGGCCCAACCACGACAAGCTCTCGGCGGTCAACATCCGCCGCTCCGTCGAGGCTTCACTGAAGCGGCTCCAGACGGACCACATCGACCTGTACCAGTTCCACCACGTCGACCGGAACACCCCGTTCGAGGAGATCTGGCAGGCGATCGACGTCCTGGTCCAGCAGGGCAAGGTGCTCTACGCGGGCTCGTCGAACTTCCCTGGTTACAAGATCGCCCAGGCCAACGAACTGGCCGCCCGCCGCGGCTCGGTGGGGCTCGTCAGCGAGCAGTGCATCTACAACCTGATGGAGCGCCGCGCCGAGATGGAGGTCATCCCGGCCGCGCAGGAGTACGGCCTCGGGGTCATCCCGTGGTCGCCGCTGCACGGCGGACTGCTCGGCGGCGCGATCCGCAAGGAGCGGGACGGCGGCAGCGGGCGCAGCTCGACGGGCCGGTCGGCGGACGCGCTCGCCGATCAGACCGTACGGGCGAAGATCCAGGCGTACGAGGACCTGCTCGGCAAGCACGGTCTGGAGCCCGGCGAGGCCGGTCTGGCCTGGCTGCTGACCCGGCCGGGCGTCACGGGGCCGATCGTCGGCCCGCGCACATCGGAACAGCTGGATTCGGCGCTGCGCGCGATCGAACTCGAACTGCCGGAGTCCGTGGTGTCCGGGGTCGACGAGATCTTCCCAGGTCCTGGCCCGTCACCCGAGGCGTTCGCCTGGTAGGCACGGACGCGCATCCGTCCGGGCGGGCAGGTACGCACAGCCCGCACGCCCCCTGATGGGCACCGCGCACGCTCCCGGGCGGGGGGGCGCGGGGTGGGCGCGCGCGGCGCGGGCCCGGGGCCCCGTGCCCCGCGGGCGGATTGGCCGCTCCGAGGGCCGCCGGGCGGCCGCGGGGGGGCCGCGGCGCGATGCCGCCGATGGACCCACAGCTCGCCGTCCGTGCCC